>DXGW01000178.1 GCA_019113665.1 Candidatus Alistipes excrementipullorum | reverse complement strand
GTTCGGGGAGTTGCCCGGAGTATGCTATTATCTCGTTTATTTCGGGCATCGTATCCTCTTCAACCTCAGGTATCTGTGCCGTGAAGTCAAGTGAGGCGAGAGTCTCCCAGGCCGAAGCCGTGATGTTGTCGATGCTTATCGACGAGCTTTCGATGTTGGGGCGTGTGACCATGTTGAGGCATTTGTTCTTTACCATGCGGTAGAGATATGCCTGCACCTTGCTTGCCGGAATCTTGATCCTGCGGTCGAGGAATGTGAACAGGACATCGTGGAATATGTCGTCTGCCTGGACCTTGGATTTCCCCCCCCCGAGAATACCCCTTATATATGCGGTTATTCGAGGGTGCAGTTTCAGAACCAGCTCTCTTACTTCGTCTTCCGTATATGTGAACAATTCGTCGTTCATGGCAGGTAGCATGGCAAAGGTACCACATAAAATTTAATATTGTCGGCCTTAACAAAAAATAAACGTAAAAAAAATATTTTATCGGTTCGTACTTCGTAAAAAATGTGTCTTAACCAATAGAAGGTAAAGTGTAAGATTTAAGAGTTTGTTTTCTCGTGGAGACAGAAGAGTATATCAGGTTGCTCGTCAGCAGGTATGCGAACGGGACATTGAGTGACGCCGAGGCTGTCTATCTGGCCGAATGGGTGCGTCGGTCCCCTCAGAATGCCGCTGATTTCCGCCGTGAACTGCAGTCGATTGCGGCGGAAGGTTCGACGACGTCCGATGCGGTGGCATTCTGGCGGCGCTTTTCGGAGCGCAGCCGCCGCAGGGAGTCTGCCGGAAGGAGCTGGTGGAGCCGCGGTCGCAAATATGTCGGCGCGGCCGCCGCGACTGTGGCCGTATTTTGCATTTCGATGGTCGTGTCGTATGTGACCGTCGACCGCAAGGCCGAAGAGTTCAGAATCCCGTCAGGAACTGCCGTGACGGTGGCGGACGCGGTATCGTCACCGGTGATGTCGGCCGGAGCCGTCTATTCGGCTGCGTTCGGCGAGAGGAAGACGGTGGTGCTGCCCGACAGTACGAAGGTGACGCTCAATTCGTGCGCCAAACTTACGTTGGCCGACGATTTCAACATCTGCGAGCGACGTGTCGAGCTGGACGGCGAGGCCTATTTCGAGGTGGCGAAGAATCCGGCAAAGCGGTTTACGGTACGGTGCGGCGATGACGAGTATGTGGTGCGCGGTACGTCGTTCAATATCGTATCGTACGCCAATGACAGGCTGTCGGTGATAACGTTGCATACGGGACGCCTTGAGGCGCGGGTACGCGATGACGTGATTATGCTCAAGCCTGGCGACGAGTTGCGTATCGACGAAGGACTGAATCAGATAACACGGCAGTCGGTCGACGTCTCCAACTCGATAAGCTGGATCAACGACGGCCAGCTGAGGTTCTCGGAGCTTCCGCTGAAGTATGTGGCCAGCCAGTTGGCGCACAAGTACAATGTGAAGATCAATGTCCACAGCTCGATAGAGAATATCGTGTATGACGGGCAGATCGACGATGAATCGTTGTCCGACGCATTGCGCCTTGTGGCGATGACCTCGCCGGTGCCGATCGTGGTTACGGAGTTCGACGGCGAGTTCTATGTATCGCGTCGGTCGGTGCGTGACCGGAGGGTGAGTTTTTGACAATTTTTAAGCAATAATAAATGAATAGAAACCTAACAGACTAAAACTTAAAATTATGAGAAGCTTTACACAAGGATTGCGTGTGGCTGTTCTTTCGGTTCTGTTTGCGGTTTGCTGCATGCCCGCACTGCGGGCCTACGCAGCTTCGCCGCAGGCCGACCAGAAGATTTCGATCTCGGTCAAGGACATGCCCTTGCGCGAATTTCTTGCCAATGTCGAGCAGAAGTGTGATTATACCTTCTTTTACAGCAGTTCGGTCCTGGAGAATGCAGGAAATGTAACCGTGAATGCTGAAAACGAGACTGTGGGCGAGATTTTGAAACAGGTGCTCGACGGTACGGGCCGTACCTTTGAAATCGTAGGGGACAAGATAGCAATAAAACTTGCTCCCAAGTCGAAGGGACAGGCCGCCGCGAATACCGACGTCCAGAATACGGCAGCAGGAGCCGGACTTCCCGAAAAACCGCATTCGGTTTCGGGTACGATTCTCGATGAGAACGGCCGCCCGATGGCCGGTGTCGGTGTGATCATAGTCGGTACGTTGAAGGGTACCGTTACTGATGTGAACGGTAAGTATACGATCAGCGCCACGCCGAGCCAGGAGTTGCAGTTCAGCTTCCTCGGTTACAAGGACGAAGTGGTGAAGGTCGGAGCCCGTACGGATATAAGCCTGTCGATGACCGACAGCGCCCAGGCTCTCGAATCGGTGGTCGTTACGGCCCTCGGTCTGAAGCGTGACGAAAAGTCGCTCGGCTATGCCGCTACGAAGGTCGACGGGGACCGTTTCGCCAATTCGACTACGGCCTCCAACTGGCTCAACGGATTGTCGGGACAGGTTGCAGGTCTGGCAATCGACCGCTCGAACTCCGGTCCGGGCGGATCGATGCGTGTTACGCTGCGCGGCGAGTCGTCGGTGGACCTTACGAACAACTCGGCCCTCTTCGTGATCGACGGTGTGCCGATGTTCAACACCTCGACCGCATCGACTTCGGGTGGCGACGACTCGACTTTCGCCATAGACTACGGTGACGGTACGAGCGACGTGAATCCCGATGACATCGAGAGCATAACGGTCCTCAAGGGCCCGGCAGCTACGGCACTCTACGGTTCGAATGCCGCCAACGGTGCCATAGTCATCACCACCAAGTCGGGTGAGAATCAGGATTCGAAACTCAGCGTATCGTACAGCTCGAACATCATGTTCGAAACGTTGGCCACATCTCCCGACCTGCAGTATGAGTATGGCCAGGGATCGAGTTCCGACTACTACTACTATTTGCGCAGCGGCGATGCGAACCGCGGTTCGGGTTATCACCCTGTTTCAGGATATGTCAACAACGTCAGCCTTGAGTCGTGGGGCCCGCGTCTCGACGGTTCGTTGCAGTACCAGTATTACGACGACCGCTATTCGATCGGCGGTTCGTATGACGAGTTAGGCGATTTCCGCCGTACGGCCACCCCGTATGAAAGCCGCGGCGACTGGTTCAAGGACTACTTCCAGACGGCATATACGTGGGCAAATACGGTCTCGCTTTCGGGACGTATCAACAAGAACAACTCCCTGCGCGTGACCCTCAGTGACGTACACGGCAATACGATGGTCCCCAATACCGACTACAACAAGCAGTTCGTGTCGGTCAAGACCAAGAGCCGCGTAACCAAGTGGCTTTCGGCCGAGACGTCGTTGAACTTCCGCAGCCAGCACTGCGACAACATTCCGACCTCGTCGGGTTACGGTTCGACTGCGGTCATGTACAGCTTGTGGACATATGCGCCCAATGTCGACATGGACTGGGTGCGCAACTACTGGCTCGACGGTCAGGAGAACGTCCAGCAGGATACTTCGCTTTCGGGCGGCAAGAACAACGCCTACTTCATCGCCAACGAGTGTGTCAATACCCAGGCCCGCAACCGTGTCTACGGTAACGTGAAGTTCGATCTTACGCTCTACAAGGGCCTGACCCTCATGCTGCGCGGCGGTATCGACATGAACAAGGATTTCCGTACGCAGCGTCAGGCTACCTCGACGCAGGCCAATCCCGATGGTTGGTACCGTGAGCAGAACATCACTTCGATGCAGTACACCGGCGATTTCATTCTGAAATACGACCGCCGCATCGGTTCGGAGTTCAATATCACGGCAAACCTCGGCGGAAGCATTCTCAACCAGAGCTATCGCCGCCAGTCGCAGACGGCCGACAAACTCAAGCAGGCAGGCATATATTCGCTTGCAAACTCCCTGGGCGAGATCAAGGTCGACAACTACGGTTACGAGCGTCAGACCAACTCGCTCTATGCGCTGTTGCAGTTCTCGTGGAGAGATGCTGTCTATCTCGACGTTACGGGCCGCAACGACTGGTCGAGTACGCTTCCGGCCAACAACCGCTCGTATTTCTATCCTTCGGTATCGGGTAGCGTCGTGCTCAACGAACTGCTCGATTTCGGACGTACCAACGGTATCATCAACCTGTTGAAGGTCCGTGCATCGTGGGCGCAGGTGGGTCATGATACGTCGCCTTACCGTATCGAGGATTATCTGCTCAGCACCAAGTTCCCGGGAGGCGTGACGATCCCCACTTCGAAGTCGAACAGCGACCTCAAACCCGAGATCGTGACATCGTGGGAGGTCGGCGTCGACCTGCGCATGTTCCGCAACAGACTCAATCTCGACGTGGCATATTACGACGGCCAGTCGAAGAACCTTATCGCCAACATGCCCGTATCGTATGCGGTCGGTGCCAGCAGCGTCTACACCAATGCCGGTACGATCCGCAACTGGGGTGTCGAGGTGACGGCTTCGGGTACACTTATCAAGACCAACAGCGTACAGTGGCGTGTAGGTGTGAACTGGTCGATGAACCGCAACAAGGTGCTTTCGCTGGGTGAGGGTATCGACTCATGGATCGTGGCACGTTACTCGTCGCACGCCCTGATGACCGCATATGAGGGCAGCTCGCTGACTTCGATGTACGGCAAGGGTTACAAACGCGCGCCCGAGGGCTCGTATGTGATCAACAGCGACGGAAGCATGCAGGACGTATCGGGCGAGATAATCATGGACAAGCAGGGCAAGCCCCTGACCGATGAGGACCTGCAGTACATCGGCGACTGCAGCCCGAAATGGCGCGGCGGTTTCAATACGTCGGTACAGTGGAAGAACCTGAAATTCTATATCAGCTTCGACGGCCAGTACGGCGGTCACGTATTCTCGTACACCAACTGGGTTCTCAACTATCGAGGCAAGGGCGTAGCCACACTGGCCGGCCGTGAAGGCGGCATGGTCGCAAAGGGTGTGGTGCTGCTCGACGACGGAAACTACAAGATCAACGACTACGCTATTCCGCGAGCCGACATATCCGAATATTATCACTCGGCATACAGCAACACCAACGCCGAGGCCAACTTCGTAAGTACGCAGTTCCTCAAGCTGCGTGAGGTGCGTATCGAGTACGCATTGCCGAAGAAGATTCTGGCCAAGACGAAGGTGATCCGGGGCCTGACCGTTGCCGTTTTCGGCAACAACCTCGCCTGCTGGAGCAAGTTCCCCGGTTGGGATCCCGAGGGTGTTTCGATGCGCGGCAGCGCGATCGTCCCCGGCTTCGAGATTCTGCAGATGCCTTCGGGTGCGCAGTATGGAGCGAGTCTGAAGATTACATTCTAAACATGCGGAGGATATGAACATGAAAAAACATATAGCAAAAACCATTTTGATGGCGGCGGTTGCTTCGACGGTTGTCGGTTGTGCGAATTTCGACGACATGAACAAGAACCCCTATGCCGTTTACGACGCTCCGGCGGAGTCGTTCGTGCAGCCCATGTTGTACAATACCGAGTACACGCTTGTTACGCGGGCTTACGACCTTGTGGCGGAACTGATGCAGTACAGCCTCAATATCAATACCGAGGTAACCTCGCAGATGAACTACAACTACTCGATAACCGAGTCGACCGACGCGTCGATATGGCAGGGCCTCTACATTCAGGCCGGCAATGCCGAGTATATGCTCAAGGTGGCCAAGACCGAGAGCAATCCTGCGATGAAGGGTGTTGCCCTGATCATGAAGACGCTCATCATGTCGAACATAGCCGATGCATACGGCAACGTCCCCTATTTCGATGCGGCCAAGATCGCATTGCAGGGCAACGACATGACCTATACGACCAAATACGATGAGCTCAACCTCATCTATGCCGACATGTTCGCCCTGCTGGAGGAGGCCAATGCCGCCTTTGCCGAGGCCGAGGAACTCAAGAATGCCGGTACCATTACCGAAACCAACTTCAGCCCCCTGTGCGACTACATGTACGAAGGCGATGTCGACAAGTGGCGCCGTTTCGGCAACTCGCTCTATCTGCGACTGCTGATGCGTGCCTCGCTGAAGGTCGAGGAAGAGGGCGGACTCATCAATATCGGTGAGACATACGGTGATCTGAACGTGCGTACCAAGATAGCCGAGCTTTACGACTGTTTCCTGTCGGGCGGCGGCGACTATCCCCTGATGCGTAACCGCAACGATGCGGCTCTGGTAGGTTTCAGCAAGTACAATTCGGCCCTCTACACGCCGTTCTATTCGACCACGTCGGGTATATGGAACAGCGTCATAGCGTGCGAGACTCTTGTCAACAAGATGTACGACACATCGAAAGGCCTTGAGGATCCCCGCTATTACTACTACTTCACCAAACCGATGGGAGCCCCGACACAGTGGCTCAAGAGCGATCTCGACAAGTTCATCGCCGAGAACGTCTCGTCGGCAGGCAACTCCCTTATCGGCCGCTATCCGCGCGGAGCTACGAATCTCAACCAGGTCGGCGACCTTCAGAATGCCGAGCATTACGCATTGATGAACTACTCGGAGCTGTTGTTCATCTTTGCCGAGGCAGGTCAGCGCGGCTGGCTGGGCATAGCTTACCCGGCTGTCAAGCAGATGTACCTGCAGGGTGTGACCGAGTCGGTTCTCGAATGGAATCCCGAGGTTACCGAAGGCAGCGACTCGGTGGTCAAGTTCATCGACATTCTCTCGTCGGAGATCGATGCCGACAATGCGCTCGAAACCATCATGACACAGAAGTGGATATCGATGTTCTGGGTAGGTATCGAGTCGTGGTGCGACTACCGCCGCACGGGCTACCCGATACTCAAGACCAACGGCCCGGCTGCGGACAACAACCAGATACTTCCCACGCGTCTGCGTTACCCGGCCGACGAGAAGTACCGCAACCCGAATACATACCCCGAGGCTCTGAACAGCTGGCTCGGCGGAACGAACAACATGCAGACCGACGTATGGTGGGCTTCGACAAAGGAGAGTACGGCCCGCCGACTGCTCGGAAGGCAATAACCGATAAACATTAACCTGTCATGAAACGATATATTTATATAGCAATGTTTTTTGTGGCGGCTCTTGTTTCGGGCTGTACGACCGATACGACCGATACCGAGGAGCCGACGCTGACCGACATCGAAGTGATATATACGCTCAACGGCGAGGAGGTGCGTTCGCTTCCGTTCAACTCGTCGAGCCGCAGTGTCAAAATCGATGTGCAGCTCAACAACCAGAACGTATACTGGAAAGTCGAATCCGACTCCGAATGGTGTTCGGTAGTCGAAGGTACACAGCGCGGTGACGCCAGCTTTACCGTCAACATCATGGCCAACGAGGAGTTCGTCGACCGCGAACCGGCGACTCTGACCTTCGTGGCCGGACAGTACCGCGGAGACGAGATAACCGTTACGCAGTCAGGCAATGTCTTCATCATGAGCCAGATCTATGCCATCGGGTCGAAACTCGAAGGCAGCGCCGACATCGAGGTGTCGGTACAGGAGGGCGTTGAATGGGACGTTGTGGAGGAGGAGTGGCTCACGGCCTCCAAGGGCGAGCCCGTCTCCGGCAACGGAATGATAACTACTCCGGTGCATGTCGAGTGGAATGCCAATACGTCGTCCGCCCGTTACGGTGCCATAGGTTTCAAGCGTAACGGATTCGAGGAGCCCGATTCGCAGTTCAATGTCTTCCAGTTCGGTGACGAGATGACCTACGACGAGCAGAACAACATACTGCTGCCGTCGCAGAACGCTCCCGCCGTGGAGATCAAGGCGCCGACGCACAGTGTCGAGAACATAATATGCCCGGCGTGGGTTACATATACCTCCACTGACAATGCCGACAATACGACCTCGTACATGTTGACATTCGAGGACAACCCGAGCGACACGCGTACGATCCGTGAATCGGACATTACGGTGAAGATTCTCGACAAGGCCGCCGAGGTGGCCATGCCGGTGGTGATGCAGGAGTATTATACCGTTTCCGGTATTACTACGGCCAACGGACTCAAGCTCTTTGCACAGACCGTCAACGAAGGAGGCGATACGAGCGAATGGCAGAAGGACGGCAAAGTCGTGCTGCTGAACAATATCGACATGTCGCAGCTGACGGGCGAATGGGTTCCCGTCGGAACCGATGAGCACCCCTTCAACGGGACTTTCGACGGCCAGTACCGCAAAATCATGAACTTCACTTCGTCGCAGCCGGTGTTCGGAGTGTGCGAGGGGGCAACTCTTTCGAACATACTCATAGACGAAACCTCCAGTTTCGAGGCTACCGAGGAGTATATGACCGAATATACGCTTGCAACGCTTGCCGGACGCCTTGTCGACTGTACGGTTACCGAGTGCTCGAACTCGGCGCCCGTGAGCATGAAGGCTTCTACCGGCAACAACTCCACGATCGCTTATGTCAGTGGCCTTGTGGGTCGTGCCGAAGGTTCGACGACCATCTCGCAGTGCCAGAATTACGGTTCGGTCGAGGCGACTGACGCATGCTCGACGGCATTGTCGCAGGGCCAGTTCTATGTCGGTGGTATCGTAGCGTTCAACAGCGGTGCTGTCGACCAGTGCTCGAACAGCGGTGCGGTCTATGATGCAGCCATTTCATATTACCATTATGTAGCCGGTATCGCGGCTTACAACGAGGGATCTGTCAAGACTTCGACGAATACCGGTGCATTGACCGCCGCTCCGTTACGTGTGGCTAACAACAATAACGATGTTTCGCGTTACGTAAATGTCGGCGGTATTGTCGGCGGTAACGATGGCGAGGTTTCGGGTTGTACGAATGATGCGGCCCTTGTTTCCAATTCCGATGTCAAGATACAGCGTTTGGGAGGAATTGTAGGTTATCTGACCGGAGCCACTCTCTCAGGCAATGTCAATACAGCTAATGGAACCTTTGCCGTAAACGGCGCCGCTACGTCGCAGCGTGGTGTAAGACAGCTTGCCCTCGGTGGCTTGTACGGTGAGTTTTCGTGCGATGCCACTCTCGATTTCAGCGCAGACAACAGTTCGTCCGCCGGAGCCATAACAATTTCTGATTATGAACCGTCGAACTCTACGGTGCATATTTATGTCGGAGGCCTGGTTGGCCGTGCCAACGAGAATGCCGTACTCTCGTTCATAAAGCCTAAATGGAATTCCGATAT
>DXGW01000177.1 GCA_019113665.1 Candidatus Alistipes excrementipullorum | reverse complement strand
TGGGCATGGGCGAGCCTCTCGACAATATGGAGAACCTGCTTCCGGCACTCGAGGTGCTGACCTCCGACTGGGGTTTCGGCTGGTCTCCCACGCGCATAACCGTATCGACGGCGGGCGTTGCCGCCAATCTGCGCCGCTTCCTCGACTCGACAGACGTGCATCTGGCCGTCAGCCTTCACAACCCGTTCCATGACCAGCGGGCCGAGATCATGCCCGTGGAGAAGGCATGGCCCATTGCCGGTGTCGCCGACATACTCCGCGAGTACGATTTCACGCACCAGCGCCGCGTGTCGTTCGAATATATCGTCATGAGCGGGCTCAACGACTCTCCGGCTCATGTCCGCGAACTCTGCAGGCTGCTCAACGGCATAAAGTGCCGTATCAATCTCATACGTTTCCACCGCATACCGGGCTCTCCCTACTTCTCGCCCGACCAGGCGCACATGGAGGCTTTCCGCGACGCCCTGACCTCGCGCGGCATCATGACCACGATACGCGCATCGCGCGGCGAGGATATCGAGGCGGCATGCGGATTGCTCTCGACGTCGCAGTATGGCGGCAGGTAGGCCGGCATAGCCTCCGTTCAGATGAAAAGGTCGCTTCTGTTATTGTTTATGGCGGTGCTGTCCGCAGCCGGAATGGCGCAGGTGAGGTTCGGGACCTCGCCCGATGCCGCACGCCGCAAGGCTCTCGCCTCGGGCAAGCCCCTGCTTGTGGAGGTCGGCGCCGCATGCTGCGGCATATCGCCGACGGGAGGAGGTGACGCTACTCGAAATCGAAGGTGCAGACTATCGGGTAGTGGTCCGAGACGTACGGTACGCCGTAGTCGCCGTCGAGCGTCTGGTAGCAGAGGGGACGTGCGTTGCGGTAGAGTATGTGGTCGATGTGGAGACGTGATTTGCCGAAGCCGTTGAACGACGGTTTATCGTCGGTTACGGGGGCGTTTTCACGGGCCGTCTTCATGATCTCGCGCAACGGGGCCAGCGACGGGCTGTCGACCTTCATGTTCAGGTCGCCCGAGACGAATGCCGGCAGCGACTCACCGGCCTTCAGCCGTACCTGTTCGGCTACCATCTCGGCTTCGCGTAGCCTTGCTTCGCGGCCCTTGTGGTCGAAGTGGGTGTTGAGGTAGAAGAACTGTTTTCCGCTTTTCAGGTCCATGAGGCGCACCCATACGGCAATGCGCCGGCACATGGCGTCCCAGCCTCGCGATACGCGGTCGGGCGTCTCGCTCAGCCAGAAATAGCCGTGGTCGAGCATCAGGAACTTGTCCTTGCGCCATATCACGATCATGTTGCTGCCGCCTTCGGGATAGCGTTTGTCGCCGTAGTCGCCGCCGAGCCTGACATTGGCATACATGTCCGACAGCTCGCCGCAGATGAAGCCCACCTGCACTCCGCGCGGTTCCTGAAATCCCGCGACGTCGGGGCATTCGCGGCGTACGACCTCGACGACGGCCTCCTTGCGGTTGTCCCAGCAGTTGTCTCCGTCGATTTTGTTGATGTAGCGTACGTTGAACGACATGAGTTTGAGATCCGGATTTCGGTCGGAAGCCGTTGCGGCCGTACCTGTAGCTAAAAGCGCGGCCGCCAGCAGTAGCAGGCGTTTCATGGTATGGTGTTTTCGGGTTATCGCTGTGTGTAGACCACCTTCTTGGTCTCGAAGAACTCCTCGTCGAAGAACTCCGATATGGGGTATATGTCCCAACGCTTGCGCGTGAGGGCCAGCTCCTCGGCCAGGTCTCCGCCCTTGAGGTAGAGTATTCCGTTCGGGAGAGTCCCGTGTCTGCCTGCTTCGAGCCGCGGCCATACCCACTTGACGAATGTCGACATGTCGGTGACGGCGCGCGAGACGGCATAGTCGAACCGGCGGTCTATCTGTTCGACGCGCGTGTTCAGCACCTCGATGTTGCCGATTCCCGCACCTTCGGCTACGCCGCGTACGACCGTCGTCTTCTTGGCTATCGAGTCCACGGCCGTGAACCGCGCCTCGGGGAAGAGTATGGCCAGCGGTATGCTCGGGAAACCGCCGCCGCAGCCGACATCGATGATGCGCGCCCCCGCATCGAAACTGCAGATGCGGGCAATGGCCAGCGAATGGAGTATGTGGCGTACGTAGAGCTGGTCGAAGTCCTTGCGCGAAACGACGTTGATTTTCGAATTCCAGTCGGCGTACAGGGCTCCGAGGGCTTCGAACTGTTGCTTCTGCCGCTCGGTCAGGTCGGGGAAGTATTTCAAAATGCAGTCGGTCATCATGTCAGTGTTTTTCTCCTTCGGTTATCAGCCGGCACATGCGTTCGCGTGCGCGGTGTATCTGTGTCTTTACGGTGCCCATTGGCAGGTGCAGTTTCTCGGCGATCTCCTCGTATGAATATTCGTCGATGAAGCGGAGCCTGAACAGCTTCTTGTATTGCTCGGGCAGCGACTCGAGGTAGTGCTCGATCTGCACGCGCTGCTGCGAGTTGATGATGCTCTCTTCGGGCGTGGGGGCTGTTGCCGCGGGAGCCGAGAAACGTTCGTCGATGGGCAGGTCGCTGCGGCTTTTGCGGGTGAAGTCGATGAAGGTGTTGCGGGCAATGGTGTAGACCCACTGGCCGAAGGTGTAGCTTTCGTCGTAGCGGTCGATGTTGAGGTAGACCTTGATGAATGTCTCCTGCAGCAGGTCGTCGGCATCGTCGGCCGAACCTGCAGACTTCTGTATGAACAGCCGCCGTATCGATTCGCGATAGCGGTTGAACAGGTGTTCGAAAGCCGCATCGTCTCCGTCGATCACCCGTTTGGCGAGTTCGCGGTCGTCGGCGATGATGTACTCCTCTATCTCCATGCCGAAGGGTATTTGCGCATGAGCAGCATGTCAATGAATATCGAAATGAACGGTCCTGCCACGTCGTAGAGCGGGTAGCGGGCCACGATCCCCCGTTCTCCCAGACGGTCGGCCGTGCGCTTGACGTTCCGTGCCACTATGGCGTACCTTGCCAGCATTATAGCCGCTGCGGCAATCTTGTACTCCGGCGGCATGACAGCCATTGCCGTTACGGTTGCCGCGAAGAAGAGCAGACGGCTTCCGTGCTCAAGCCTCAGGAACGAGCGTATTCCCTGCGGGTAGAACTGTCGCGTGGCCCCGCAGAAGCGCTGCTTGTCGATCCACCATTTCCAGCCGCCCCAGCACTTCTCGACTACGGCGGCGCGCGGCGACAGTACGACGCTCACGTTGTCGCGCGTGGCTATCTGCTGTATGAAGAGGTCGTCCTCGCCGACGTTCATGTTGAGGTGTCCGAATCCGTTTACCCCGAAGTAGAGGCCTTTGGTGAATCCCACGTTGTTGCGGCAGCCGCGGTACGGGCGGCGGTGTACTGCCGATGCGATCCACTCGACCGAGGTCATGAATCTCTCGGTGCGCATGATGTAGTTCGCCAGGCCGGGTTTCCTCTCGTAGCCGCAGTATCCGAGGACTATTTCGCCCCTGGTGAATCCGCGGGCCATGAGCGTCAGCCAGCGGTCGGTCCTCGGCGACGAGTCGGGCGTGGTGAGAATGATGTGTTCGTAGTGCGCGGCCTTAATGCCGATGTTGATTGCCATTTTGGGCGATATGGGGAAGTGCGGCTTGGCCTCGATCTTGGTAGTGTGGAGATTTGGGTAGTAGAGCCTCATCTGCGTGAGGTCCTCATAGAAGTCGGTGTCGAGCCCGACATATACCACCACGATTTCGAATGCGCCGTACTCCTGTGCCAGCAGCTTCAGCAGTCCGGTTTCGAGAAACTCGGCATTCTCCGAGAAGAGCGGCACGATGACCGATATTTCGGGTTCGTCGTTGTCCGTACGGCGTTTGCGCCTGTCGTTGCGGTATTTGGGGATACGGGCGTAGACGAAGGCGTAATAGTATGTCTGTACGGCGAAAAGCACGATGATCACGACGGCGAGCGCCGCTCCCTGCCAGCCGTAATGCTCCATGAAAAAGTCTATATACCGCATCGGTACGAAACAATTGATACAAACTGCAAAATTATGTAAAAAAAGTATAAAGCGAAATTTCGCGGCCCAAACTTTTCATGCCGGAGCCGCCGGCATGCCGTGCGGTGTGGCGGCCGGCTCCCGCAAAGCTCCGGCACGGGCGCCGTGCCGGCCCGCGGGCTGTCTCCGCCGGCGGCTGCGACCGCTTTTTTGAGGATTGTCGTGCGTATCCGAAAAATCTTCCGTATATTTGTCCCATTATAGATGTCATGAAATTCACACTGCAATACAAGGATACCGCTTCGGCGGCCCGGGCCGGTGAGATAGTCACCGACCACGGCACCATACTTACGCCCATATTCATGCCCGTGGGTACCGCTGCCGCGGTCAAGGGCATTTTCCACCGTGACGTGCGCGACGAGGCCAGGGCACAGATAATCCTGGCCAACACCTACCACCTCTACCTGCGTCCGGGCATGGATATCCTCGAACGTGCGGGCGGCGTGCACCGTTTCTCGACATGGGACGGCCCGATGCTGACCGACAGCGGCGGGTTCCAGGTCTTTTCCCTTGCGGCCTGCCGCAAGCTGCGCGAGGACGGCTGCCATTTCCAGTCGCACATCGACGGCTCGCGCCATGTCTTCACGCCCGAAAGCGTCATAGATACCGAGCGGACCATCGGCGCCGACATCATGATGGCGTTCGACGAGTGCCCCCCGGGCGACGCCCCGCGTGAGTATGCGGCCAAGTCGCTGGCGCTTACCGAGCGCTGGCTCGACCGCTGCTTCAACCGCTACCATTCGACGCAGCCCAAATACGGGCATTACCAGTCGCTTTTCCCGATAGTGCAGGGTTGCGCCTATCCCGACCTGCGTGCCAGGGCGGCCGAAAACGTGCTGCAGTACAATGCCGACGGATATGCCATCGGCGGTCTGGCCGTGGGTGAGCCTACGGAGGTGATGTACGAGATGATCGAGGTGGTGAACGCCATATTGCCGCAGGACCGTCCGCGCTACCTTATGGGAGTGGGCACTCCGGCGAACATACTCGAGGGCATAGCGCGCGGCGTGGACATGTTCGACTGCGTGATGCCTACGCGCAACGGCCGCAACGGCCAGCTCTTCACCATGGAGGGCACGATCAACATACGCAACAAGAAGTGGGAGGACGACTTTTCGCCCATAGACCCCGAGGGAACGGCGTTTGTCGATACGCTCTATTCGAAGGCTTACCTGCACCATCTGGTGGTCTGCGGCGAGATGCTGGCTGCGCAGATCGCCTCGCTGCACAACATAGCCTTTTACCTGCGCCTTGTCGGCGAGGCGCGCCGCCATATCGTGGCGGGCGATTTCGCCGCATGGAAGGAGGCGGTTGTCCCGCGTCTGATGCGCAGGTTGTAACAATCACTAAATTCGTATCTTATGAGAACGACTTATTACGTGAAACGTACATTGGAGGTGGCGGTGCTCTCCGCCATAGCCGTAATATCGTGCCTGACGATCTCATGCGGGACGCATTCGGTCGTCAGCACCGAAACTGCAGGCGTATGGGCCGACGCCGACTGCGAGTTCGTGCGTACGGGCCGTTTTGCTCTCTGTTTCGAACGCGCCGGAGGTGAGCTGTCGTCGTCGCTCTACATGATCGACAGGCGCGACACGCTTCTTGTCGGCCGGGCGGTATTCGCCGGCGACTCGGTTGCCGTGCGCGAGGTCAGCCCCGGCATCTCGGCCGGTGACGGTCTCGATCTGGGCACACTGCAGCAGGACGGACGCCTGCGCATATCGGTCGGAGGCCGCGAACGGCTGCTTACCCGTGTCGAGAAGGTTGAGATGTGCGCTCCTTATGAAATGCTGGAGGCCTCGCCGCTTATGCCCGGGGCATGCATGCAGCAGTGGTGCACCGGCGTCAAGTACGTTTCGGAGAAGGGGGCTGTGGGCTTCGAGTGCGGGACCAACCGCCACAGCTATGTCTTCTACATAACCCCCGACATGGTCTATTGCCGTGCCGCGAGGTTGCGCTTCAGTGACCGCGGGGGTCTCTTCGCCCAGAACATTCGGCTCATGTCCAATGCGGCGGAGCGTACGGCATATATGGTTGAGGACAACCTGGCCGGGAGTTCGGCCCCGCTGACCGTCGACGATTCGAAATTCAGCCCCGACGGCTGCGTATTCGATTCCGACGGCATATACTGGTCATTCATCGGTTTCGACGGCGATGTGGCCGTGCTGAACGGCTGCGGCGAGACCTACCGCTTCGCCCGTCCCGACGCCGATGACAACGATTTGATCGAGTGGATCGCTTTTGAAAGATATTGACGGGAGGCAGGCCATGAAGATTCGTTTTCCGGGATTCAAGATCCTCGACCGCTACATACTCGGCAAGTTCCTCGGGACCTACATCTTCGCCATCGCGATGATCATCATCGTGGTGGTGATATTCGACTACGTTGAGAAGATCGACGACTTTACCGAGCTGCACGCTCCGCTCAAGGCCATCATCTTCGATTACTATCTGAACTTCATACCCTTCTTCATCAACCAGTTCAGCGGCCTGTTCACCTTCATCGCCGTGATCTTCTTCACCTCGAAGATGGCCTACCAGACCGAGATCATCGCCATGTTGTCCGGCGGTATGAGTTTCCGCCGCCTGATGTGGCCCTACTTCCTCGGGGCACTGGCCATAGCGGCGTTATCGATGGCTCTGAACCTGTGGGTCATACCCGTGTCGCAGCGTGCGTGCGTCGATTTCGAGGGACAGTATCTTCGCCGGCGCCAGAACTATCAGTATGACCGCCATATCTACCGTCAGATAGAGCCCGGGCAGTTCGCCTACATACGCAACTACTCGAAACGTACGGAGCAGGCTTCGTTCTTTGCGCTCGAACAGTACCGCGACGGTACGATGGTATCGGTGCTTGAGGCTGCCGACGCCAAGTTCGACGCTGCGACCAAACGCTGGACGGCCCCGCGCTATACGATCCGCACGTTCGATTCGCTGCGGCGCGAGACCTTTACCCAGTACCGCAACCTCGATACGCTCATCAACCTCGACGTGGCCGAGATGGGCCGTGTTCAGGACCTTGTCAAGACGATGCAGATCGGCGAGCTGAACAAGTTCCTCGAACAGCAGCGGGCCAAGGGCTCGGACTCGATACGTATCATCGAGGTGGAGCACCACGGGCGTTATGCCTATCCGGTTTCGGCCTTCGTGCTGACGCTCATAGGCGTGTCGCTGTCGTCGCGCAAGGTGCGCGGAGGTACGGGCCTGCATATCGGTATCGGTACGGCATTGTGTTTCGGCTACATCATGTTCAACCGCTTCTTCGAGGAGTTCGCCAAGAGCGGTACGCTGCCGGCGGGTCTGGCGGTATGGCTGCCGAACATCATATTCCTGTTCATAGGCATATATCTTTACAACAAGGCTCCGAAGTGATGAGTGCATTGGAAGAAACAGTCGGAAAGCTCCGCGAAGGCGGACGCATTACCGGGGACGAGGCGCTGGTCCTGTGGCGTGAGGCCCCGTTGTGGCAGCTGGGCGAACTGGCCGTAGCCGCAAAACGCCGTGTGAGCGGCGACAAGGTCTATTACAACCGTAATTTCCATGTCGAGCCTACGAACCTGTGCGTCTTCAACTGCAGGTTCTGTTCGTACCGCCGGCCGAAGGGAAGCCCCGAGGCGTGGGACTATTCGCTCGGCGATATCGAGCGTCTGGTCCGCTCGCACGCCGGTTCGGGGGCTACGGAGGTTCATATCGTCGGCGGTGTCCACCCCGACCATGACATATATTATTATGCCGAGATGATACGCCGCGTTAAGGCCCTGATACCCGGAGCGGCAGTCAAGGCGTTTACGGCCATCGAGCTGTCGTACATGATCCGCAAGGCGGGGCTCTCCACACGCGAGGGGCTGCAGCTGCTCATCGATGCGGGCATGGAGTCCATACCCGGGGGCGGTGCCGAGATATTCGACGAGGAGCTGCGGCGGCAGATATGCCCCGAAAAGGGCTCGACGGCCGAATGGTTCGACGTACACCGTACGGCGCACCAGTTGGGGCTGAAGAGCAATGCCACCATATTGTACGGCCATGTCGAGACGCTCGAACACCGCGTCGACCACCTTCTGCGGCTTCGCGCCCTGCAGGACGAGACGGGCGGTTTCAACGCCTTCATACCTCTCAAATACCGCAACTACGGCAACAGTATGAGCGCCATAGGCGAGGTTTCGGTGGTCGAGGACATGCGCATGCTGGCCATGAGCCGGCTCGTGCTGGACAATGTCCCGCACATCAAGGCCTACTGGGTGATGTACGGCAAGCAGACGGCCGAGATGGCTCTCGGTTTCGGTGCCGACGACATCGACGGCACGATCGACGACTCGACAAAGATCTACTCGATGGCCGGGGCCGATGACAGACGCCCCAAAATCACCGTCGCCGAGATTGAAACCATGGCCCGCAACGCCGGAATGCGCGCCGTCGAACGCGATACGTTTTACAATGAGATAAACAGATAACGCACCATGGAAGCGAAAAAGAGAATAGACGGATTCAGACACAACTACCCGTTGCTGTACAATATCGTTCTGATAGTCCTTATCCTGCTGGCCATTGCGCTGGTGTCGGCCGTGTCGATGCATTTCGGCACGCGTCACGGTTCACACTGCACGGTCCCCGACTTTACGGGGGTGAAGCTGCAGGAGGCGCAGCGTGAGGCCGGGCGCGGCGGACTGGAGATCGTTGTCAACGACTCGCTGTTCGTGCCGGCATACGAGGGCGGCATCGTGCTCGACCAGCTGCCGAAGGGCGGTGTCGAGGTCAAGGCCGGACGCAAGGTCTACGTGACGATCAACTCCTTCCGCCAGAAGATGGTCAAGGTCCCCTATGTTGCGGGACGGTCGCTGCGCCAGGCCAAGAACATGCTGGAACTTGCTGGTCTCGGCATCGAACGCCTGGTGTATGTCGAGGATATGGCCACCAACTATGTGCTTGAGGAGTACTGCGACGGCGTGCAGATACTTCCCGAGAGCTCGATGCAGGCCGAGATGGGGTCGGGCGTCACGCTCAATGTCGGCGTTGAGGGCGGCTACGGCATAACCGGGGTGCCCAAACTCATAGGCCAGCCCCTGCACAGGGCCAAGAGCCGCCTCTGGGAGCTGGGCCTCAATGTGGGCAAGGTCTCGTATGACGGAGATGTCGACCTCCTCGACCGCAACAATGCCCGTGTCTATTACCAGTCCCTCGATCAGGGAACCGATGCCCCGTTGGGATCGGAGGTTACGCTGCGTCTTACGACCGATGCCGAAAAGATCGAGAGCTGCAGTGCCGAGAGCGACCGTGCCGCACAGGCCCGGATCGATGCACGCCTGGCCGAGGAGGCCCGTGCCGATTCCCTGCGCCGTGCGGGAGTGATGCCGGCAGACGACGGTGCGGCGAACGACAGCGGCGCCGTGCATAACCAGAATCAGAATCAGAACGAAGACGACTTTTTCCTATGATCGGACGCGAGGACTACGAAGCGGAACTCTCCGACGAACTCGATGACGGTTCGGGCGGCGAGGAGCTGTATGAACACTTTTCGATAACGGTGGACAAGGGACAGACGCTGCTGCGCCTGGACAAGTACCTTACATGCCGCATGGAGAAGTGCTCGCGCAGCCGCATACAGGCGGCGGCCGACAGCGGCAACATACTTGTGAACGGTGTGGCCGCCAAGTCGAGCTACAAGGTCAAGCCTCTGGACCGCATCTCGATAGTCATGCCCTATCCGCGGCGTGAGGTCGAGATCATTCCCGAAAACATACCGCTCGACATACTCTACGAGGACGATGACGTGATTGTGGTCAACAAGGCCGCAGGCATGGTCGTCCATCCCGGGCACGGCAACTACAGCGGTACGCTGGTCAACGCCCTTGCCTACCACCTGCGCGATATACCGATGTTCGCCGAGGGCGACATGCGTGCCGGGCTCGTGCACCGTATCGACAAGAACACGTCGGGTATACTTGTGGTGGCCAAGAACGAGTTCGCCAACGCCTTCCTGGCCAAGCAGTTTTTCGACCATACCACCGTGCGCCGCTATGAGGCTCTGGTGTGGGGCAACTTCGACGAGGACGAGGGCACCATTACGGGCAACATCGGCCGCAATCCCAAGGACCGCCTGCAGATGTGCGTCTTTCCTGACGGCGAGGACGGCAAGCATGCCGTTACGCACTACCGCGTATTGCGCCGTTACGGATACGTGACGCTTGTGGAGTGCCGCCTCGAAACGGGCCGTACGCACCAGATACGCGTGCACATGCAGTGGAAGGGCCACCCGCTCTTCAACGACGAGCGTTACGGCGGCGACCGCATATTGAAGGGCACGACCTTTTCGAAGTACCGCCAGTTCGTCGAGAACTGTTTCGAACTGATGCCCCGCCATGCGCTGCATGCCCGTACGTTGGGGTTCGTACACCCGACCACCCGCAAGCAGATGCTTTTCGAATCGCCTCTGCCGGCCGATTTCCGCGCCGTGCTCGACAAGTGGGAGAACTATGCGGCCCACTCGATGCAGGGTGAGGAGTGATGCCGCATGCATTGTACTGCCGGAGCGACGATTCTCCGTGCGAAGACGAAAACATGACGGCCGCAATATAAGTGCGGCCGTTTTTTGCGATTTTTGCTTGCGGGCACACCATATTCGCAATAAACCCTTAACTTTGCAATAACCAAACATGCCTTCCATGACACTAAAGGAGAGATACGACGGGGTGACAGGCTGGTTCTCAGAGAACATGCCCGTCGCCGAGAGCGAACTGCACTATGATTCGCCGTACCAGCTGCTGGTTGCCGTGATCCTTTCGGCCCAGTGCACCGACAAGCGCGTGAACATGACCACGCCGGCTCTCTTCGAGGCATTCCCGACACCGCAGGCCATGGCTGCGGCTACTCCCGAGGAGATTTACCCGTACATACGCAGCATATCGTACCCCAACAACAAGGCACGCAACCTTGCCGGCATGGCCCGCATGCTCTGCTCGGAGTTCGGCGGCGAGGTGCCGAGCGACCTTGTACAGCTGCAGCGCCTGCCGGGCGTTGGCCGCAAGACGGCCAATGTCGTGGGTGCCGTGATATGGAACAAGGAGGTTATGCCGGTCGATACCCATGTATTCCGCGTGTCGGCACGCATAGGCCTTACGAGCAATGCCCGTACTCCGCTGCAGACCGAGCTGCAACTCGAGAAACATATTCCGTCGCACCTGCTGCCCAAGGCCCACCACTGGCTCATACTTCATGGCCGTTATGTGTGTACGGCCCGTTCGCCGAAGTGCCGGGAGTGCGGAATTTCGCAGTGGTGCCGATATTTTTCGGCAAAAGAGCGGCGTATTGTCGCAAAATAATGTATATTTGCCCTTCACGACAGAGGTTGAATTTCAAATAAAGGAAAGAGAACGTATGAAAAATCTATTCAAAATTCTGATGTGCAGTGCGGTATTTTTCCTGGCTGCCGCATGCAGCAAGGACATTACCGGTGACGATTCGTCCACGACGGGCGGAGGTATTACCTACAAGAGCTGCAGCGATACCGAGGAGGTGTCGGCCGAAGCGCAGAACGTGACTGTAACCATTACGTCCGAAGGCGCATGGTCGGCTAAGAGTTCGGCAACGCGTATAGCCTCCATCAAGGAGGGAACCGAGAGCGGTGAGGCCGGTACTCACGACATAATTCTCGAATTTGCGGCCAATACGACCGACTTCAACCGTAACGTGACGTTGTCGGTAACCGTAGGCGGCAAGACCATCACTCTGTGCCGCTTCACCCAGTTGTCCGAGTCGCTGAAGGGTACCGATGCCAATGTCAACAAGAACTATACGACCCCGATTCTGGACGAGTTCTATCTGTGGAACGAGGATTTCCGCGAACTGACCCTCGATTACAACCAGGCATACGATGATTTCGTAAACAACACCCTCTCGTCGATGACCACCAACATACTCGACGGTCACTGGGAGAACGGAAAGCGCCAATATATATATTCGTATATTCAGCGTTATAGCGCTTCGTCAGCAAGTGCTGCGCTTGCTGAGTTTACCCGTGCAGGTAAAACGCCCGTTTCTGGATATGGTTTCTATGCCGAACCGGCCATATTGGATTACTCGGGCTCTTATTATTTCCTTATAAATTGGGTGTATCCCGATTCTCCGGCTGCGGTTGCGGGACTTAAGCGTGGTGATATTATCGGTAAAGTAAACGGTACTGTAATTAATGAGTCTAATGTGGAGAATATTTTCTATGATTATTTCTACTATTATCCGACAGTAGGTACCAAGACGACTTTCTCGATTTGTGATTATGATTTCAATACTTCGAAACCTTCATACGGAGCTGATGCCGATGTGGAACTGACCGCTACATCGTATTATGAAACGCCGGTGATATACAGCACTGTTTTCTCGTCTAAGGAGGATCCTAACATAAAAATTGGTTACATGGTCTACAACTCCTTTGAAAGCGAATACGATGACGATGTTGCAAAAGTCTTCGAAACGTTCCGTGAAGAAGGTATAAATAACATTATTCTGGATTTGCGCTACAATGGAGGTGGAGCCGTTTCGTCGGCCCGAATGATTGCGAGTGCATTGGCTGGAGCCAATGGCGGAACCAGTGGCAACGAGAAGGTATTCGAATATTATCGCCGTAATGATGAACGAATGGAGAAAATGGGTCTCGATAAGGATAATTATGAGACTTATGAAAGCGAACCTTTCGATGTGAGTGTCGCAACCAAATATGGTTTTGATCTTGATAACATATATGTTATCGCTACAGTCAATACGGCGTCGGCCAGTGAGCTTATAATTAACTCGCTGCGTGGTATAGACGTGCCTGTCAAGATTGTCGGAACGACAACCAACGGCAAGAACGTCGGTATGGAGGTTATGTCGTTCGGCCCGGTAGATGGCTATACCTATGTATTTGCCCCGATCTCCTTCCAGTCATACAATGCCAAGGGAGAAAGTAATTATTCCAATGGATTTGAACCGGATGTATTGGCTGATTACTCGATGTATGTGCCTAATGACTGGGGTCTTAACGAGCCTATGCTCGCAGAGGCGTTGAACGACCTGCATAAATCCAAGACTACATCCAAGGTCAAGCAGACTATTCAAGCTAATAAACGCTGCTTTACTCCTGTTAAGATGAAACATAGCCGATTCGATAACCCGTTGCGTAACAATATGTTTATGGTTCTCGACGAGCCGGTGAAGGAGTAAGCGTCCAGGGCGCTTTTGCAAAAAGAGGGACAACCTGGAGGGTTGTTCCTCTTTTTTTGCTTATCTTTGTGCGTATGAATATTTCGGAAGAGAGCTTACAGGCATTGCGCGACCTCCTGTGCGGCGACGTGCACCGCAACATTGTCGTGCTTTCGCACATCAATCCCGACGGCGATGCAATAGGGTCGTCGCTTGCCCTGCGTGAGGCGCTTGTCGCGTGCGGGCATGATGTCACGTGCGTCGTGCCGAACAAGTATCCCTATTTCCTCGACTGGATAAGCGGCCTGGAGAACATGACCATCTTCAAGACCGATCACGACAAGGTCGTAAGTGCGGTCTCGGCAGCCGACGTCATCATCTGCGCCGACATGAACATGCTTTCGCGGCTCGAGGAACTGAGCGACATCATTGCGGCCAATACGCATGCCGTGCGCGTGCTTATCGACCATCACCTGACCCCGGAAACCTCTTTCGACATCATGTTCTCGCACCCCGACTCGTCGAGTACGGCGTTTCTCGTCTATTCGATCGTCGAGAAGCTCTTCGGTACGGATATCATCTCGAAGCAGATGGCCGAGCAGCTTTATGTCGGCATGATGACCGATACGGGCAACTTCGCCTTTTCGTTCCTTACGCCCGAGCTTTTCCGCGCTGTTGCGGTGCTTGCCGGCAAGGGCATAGATATCCCGCAGATATACAACAACGTCTACAACTCCTTCACCGAGGGGCGTGCACGTCTGTTCGGCTATACCATCAACCGCAAGATGAAGACCCTGATGAAGGGTACGGTTGCCTACATGTCGCTTACCGAGGAGGAGATGCGCCGTTTCTGGTTCCAGCAGGGCGACAGCGAGGGTTTCGTCAACTATCCGCTGACCATCAAGAAGATGAAGATGTCGGCCATATTCATCGAACAGCACGATTTCGTGAGGGCCTCGTTCCGTTCGCGCGGCAATGTCGATGTCGATGTCTTTGCGCGCCGCTACTTCAACGGCGGCGGCCACAAGAATGCGGCCGGCGGCAAGTCGTTCCTCCCGATCGACGAGACGATACAGGCATATATCGAGGCGGTTCGTGAATTTGCCGCCGATGGAGGGCTGTCATAGCGGACGGTGTGAGCCACCATGCTCCGTGTGCGGACCGGCATGGCGGAATTTGTCCGATAT
>DXGW01000015.1 GCA_019113665.1 Candidatus Alistipes excrementipullorum | reverse complement strand
AGAACATGGGACCACCTAAAAAAAACAGAGACCGCAATAATTGCGGTCTCTGTCAGTCTCAAAGGAGTCAGGAACTGCTATTTGTTCTCTTCCTTCTTCTTCATCAGGTCGTATGCGATAGGAGTTGCGATGAACACCGAAGAATACGTACCGATGATGATACCGAGCAACAGCGCGAAGATGAATCCGCGGATCGTCTCACCGCCGAATGCGAAGATTGCAATCAGCGTTACGAGAGTCGTACCCGAAGTATTGATCGTACGCGACAGCGTCGAGCAGATAGCGTTATTGATATTCTCCTTGAACGGACGCTTCGGATAGAGACCGAGGTATTCGCGGATACGGTCGAAGATAATCACCGTATCGTTGATCGAATAACCGATGATGGTCAGGATCGCGGCAATGAATGCCTGGTCAACCTCCATCGAGAACGGCAGCAGACCGTAGAACATCGAGAAGATACCGATAACGATGAATGCATTCTGAGCAAGTGCCACCGTAGCACCGGTAGCCCACTGCCAATTCTTGAATCGCAGTGCGATGTAGAGGCCGATAGCGACCAGCGAGAAGAGGACTGCATAGAAGGCATTGAAGATCATGTCGCGGGCGATGGCCGGGCCGATCTTGTTCGACGAAATGATACCGTTTTCATCGTCCTGCGTATCCTTGAACTGGTCGAAGGTAATGTCATACTTGTAGAGGTCCTTCACGGCATCGTAGATCAGACGGTCAACCTCGGCAGTCGTCTCCTCCGAAGTATCGTCATACTTGTACTGCGTGAAGATACGCATCTGGTTCTCGTCACCGAACTGCTTAACCTCGCAGCTGATATTCGAAGCATCTGCATTCTCGATCGAAGCGAATGTCTTGCTTACGGCATCGCGAACCTCTTCACTCGACACGTTGTGGTCGAAGCGTACAACATAGATACGGCCACCGGTGAAATCGACACCCATATTGAGGCCGCGTACGAAGAACGAGCCGATCGACAGCAGGATCAGTACAAGCATTACGATATACGAATACTTGCGCTTGCCTACGAAATCGAAATGTACGTTTGCCAGGAAGTTCTCCGAGAACTTGCGCGAGAAGGAGATGTGACCCCACTTGTCGGCAACCCATTCGATAAGCAGACGGGTGATGAAGATCGAACAGAAGAGCGAAGTGATGATACCTATGATCAGTGTGGTAGCGAAGCCCTGTACAGGACCGTTACCGAAGACATAGAGTACAAGACCCGTAATGATCGTGGTCAACTGACCGTCGATGATTGCCGAATATGCATTCGAGAAACCGTCCTTGATGGCCGATGCAAGGCCCTTGCCCGAACGGAGCTCCTCCTTGACACGTTCATATATGATGACGTTGGCGTCAACGGCCATACCCATTGTCAGGACGATACCTGCAATACCGGGAAGTGTAAGAACCGCACCGAACGATACCAGAACGCCCATCAACAGGAATACGTTGGTAACCAGCGCAACGTCAGCCAGCCAACCGGCCGTGCGGTAGAAGAGACCCATGTAGAGCAGCACCAGAATGAAGGCTATCAGGAACGAGATAAAACCTGCATTGATGGACTCCTGACCGAGCGACGGGCCGACAACCTCGTCCTGAATGATACGTGCCGGAGCGGGAACCTTACCCGACTTGAGCACGTTTGCAAGGTCCTGAGCCTCCTGAATGGTGAAGTTACCGGTAATTGCCGAGTTACCACCCTCGATCTTGTTCTGAACGACCGGGGCCGAGTATACGTAACCGTCGAGGACGATGGCTATGCACTTGCCTACGTTGTCAGCGGTAAGACGAGCCCACTCGGATACGCCGTTCGAGTTCATCGACATCGAAACCTCGGCAGTGGCGCCACGCTGCGAATATGCCTCGCGGGCATCGGAAATGGCGCTTCCGTCCAGCGGAGCCTTGCCGTCGGGACGCTCAACCTTCAGGGCGTAGAGAGCGAACTTGTTGTCGAGAGCCGGATCAGCCTTGATACCCCACTTGAACATGACGTCGGCAGGGAAAGCGTCCTTTACGGCACTCATTTCAAGATATTTGTTTACAGCCTGGATATCGGCCGCATCAGATGCACCGATAACGGCGCCTCCTGCATAGTAGGGGTCAAGAATTGCAAGCAAAGGATTCTCCTCGCGGGTATAGTGCTGCACGGTTGCAGTCTCAACCGTCGACTCGGTCTCGCCTACCTCGCTCAGAAGGCCCTCGTCGGTGGTCTCCTCAGTCTGCCCGGCAACAACCGTTTCTGCGTCAGCAGCCTCAGCCTCACCTTCAGCCTTCAGCTGATCGCCAAGGATCGTCTTCAGGTCACGGTCAGCCTTTGCCAGCGAAGTCATGAGTTCCGATGCATTGTACGTAGTCCAGAACTCAAGCGAAGCGGTACCCTGGAGAAGTTTGCGCACACGCTCGGGCTCCTTGACACCCGGAAGCTCGACCAGAATACGGTTCGAGTTGGGCAGTCGCTGGATATTGGGCTGCGTTACACCGAAATGGTCGATACGGCTGCGAATGATGTTGAACGAAGCGGCAATCGCGTCATCGGTCTCCTTACGCAGAACCTTGATCACCTCGGCATCGGTGCTGTTGGGCGTGATGTCCTTGCGATCGGGGCTGACAAAGATGGTTGCCAGCGGAGTTCCGTTGCTCGAAGCCTTATAAGCCTTCTCGAATGCACCGATGAAATCACCGGTACCCTGCTTTACCGCCTCTTTGGCAGCAGCTATGGCCTCAACGAATGCGGGATCGTTCTGGCTGTCGCCGGCAAGAGCCTTGACAACATCTTCAACCTCGACCTCAAGCATGACGTTCATACCGCCCTTGAGGTCCAGACCGAGGTTCACTTCACGCTCCTTGCACTCCTGATAGGTGTACTTGCGTACCAAAACATTGTAGACAGGTTTTGTGGCTACGGAATCGAGATAGTACTGTTCCATGGCCGCGCGCTCGTTTTCGGGGAAAGTGCTTGCATACTTTGCAGCAGCCTTCTCGACATAGTGTGTCTTCAGCGTAAACGAGAGCTGGAAAATACAAGCAATCGCAAGGCAGATTGCGAGTAATTTGATAGCGCCTTTACTTTGCATTTGAGTTAAAAATTTTGTTATAATTCGTAGTTTAATTATTTGTTTCAACATATACGTCCGCCGCACTCCCGCGCACCGGACGGCAATAAGCGTACAAAAGTACTAAAATAATCTTAATTACAGCAAAACATGACATGGAATATTGCGTTTACGGTACACTTTACATGCAAATAATGCCGGACGAAGGCAAAATATTCAAATACAGCAGGAGTACATGCGCAAATACAAAAAAAAACGGTGCCGGAGACTTTGAAACGTCTCCGGCACCGTCGTTGTCACCATGACATGATGTCACGAGTGTCCGTTATTTCACTTCCTCGAACTCGACGTCCTCGGGCTGGTTGCTGTTGCTGCTGCCGTTCCGGGCACCTGCGTTGGCACCAGCATTCTGCTGTGCGCCGCCCTGTGCCTGCTGGCCGGCCTGCTGCTGTGCATATATGTCCTGCGAAGCAGCCTGCCATGCAGCGTTAAGCTCGGCAATTGCCGTATCTATGGCCGCAACGTCGGCGTTCTTGTGAGCCTCCTTAAGTTTCGCGAGAGCAGCCTCGATTGCCGATTTCTTGTCGGCGGGCAGCTTGTCGCCATACTCCTTGAGCTGCTTCTCGGTTGCGAAGATATTCGAGTCGGCCGCATTGATCTTCTCGATGCGCTCCTTCTCGGCCTTATCCTTCTCCTCGTTGGCCTTGGCCTCGTCACGCATACGCTGGATCTCCTGTTCGGTCAAGCCGCTCGAAGCCTCGATACGGATCTTCTGCTCCTTGCCGGTACCCTTGTCCTTGGCCGACACGTTCAATATACCGTTGGCATCGATATCGAACGTAACCTCGATCTGCGGCACGCCACGGGGTGCAGCCGGTATTCCGTCGAGGTGGAAGCGGCCGATGCTCTTGTTGTCACGCGCCATCGGACGTTCGCCCTGGCATACATTGATCTCAACCGAAGGCTGGTTGTCGGCAGCCGTAGAGAATACCTCGCTCTTGCGGGTAGGAATCGTCGTGTTCGCCTCGATAAGTTTGGTGAACACACCACCCAGAGTCTCGATACCCAGCGACAGCGGCGTTACGTCCAACAGAAGCACGTCCTTGACCTCGCCGGTGAGCACGCCACCCTGAATTGCGGCACCGATAGCCACAACCTCATCGGGGTTCACGCTCTTGTTGGGTGCCTTGCCGAAGAACTTCTCGACAATCTGCTGGATTGCCGGGATACGGGTCGAACCGCCGACGAGAATAACCTCGTCTATCTGCGAAGCCTGCAGACCGGCATCACGCAATGCGAGTTTGCACGGCTCGATGGTCTTCTGGATAAGGTGGTCGCACAACTGCTCGAACTTCGAACGGGTGAGCTTCATCACCAGGTGCTGCGGAATGCCGTTGATAGGCATGATGTAAGGCAGGTTGATCTCGGTCTCCATCGAGGACGAAAGTTCGATCTTTGCCTTCTCGGCAGCCTCCTTCAAACGCTGCAGCGCCATCGGGTCCTCACGCAGGTCTACGCCATGCTCGGCCTTGAAAGCCTCGGCCATGTAGTCGATGAGCACGTGGTCGAAGTCATCACCGCCAAGGTGGGTATCGCCGTTGGTCGACTTAACCTCAAACACACCGTCACCGAGTTCGAGGATCGAGATATCGAACGTACCGCCACCGAGGTCGTATACGGCGATCTTCATGTCGTTCTTCTTCTTGTCAAGACCGTAAGCCAAAGCTGCGGCCGTAGGCTCGTTGATGATACGGCGTACCTTCAGGCCTGCGATTTCACCTGCCTCCTTGGTAGCCTGACGCTGCGAATCGGAGAAGTATGCCGGCACGGTGATGACCGCTTCGGTGACTTCCGAACCGAGGTAATCCTCGGCCGTCTTCTTCATCTTCTGGAGAATGATGGCCGAAATCTCCTGCGGAGTATACTGACGGCCGTCTATGTCGACACGCGGAGTGTTGTTGTCGCCCTTGACGATCGAATACGGAGCACGGGCTATGTCGGCCGTAACCTTGTCGTACTGTTCACCCATGAAACGCTTGATCGAGAAGACCGTACGTTTCGGGTTGGTGATAGCCTGACGCTTTGCCGGATCACCGACCTTACGCTCGTTGTTGTCCGTAAAAGCGACTATCGAAGGAGTGGTGCGATGTCCCTCGGAGTTGGGTATGACAACCGGTTCGTTGCCTTCCATCACTGCCACACAGGAATTAGTAGTTCCCAAGTCGATACCAATAATCTTTGCCATAGTTGTAATTTATTTTATTCGTTAATAATTTCGTTTACCATCTCTGTCCGCATTTCTGCCGGACGCCTCTATAATGAGCAAAGGTTGTACCAAAAGGAAAACACAGCAAAAATCGCGTTCCGGACTGACATTTGCGCAAGATTTACTGCCACAATGGCAGTCACGGCTGACATACGGCGGTCTTGGCCGTGGCAACCGTCAGTCAAACGGCAAAAAAATGCCGCACCCGCAAGGTGCGGCATAAAGCCACAGTCGGAGAAAGTCTCCATCAATCAGAATACAAAACCTACCGTCATATAAATGCCTGCCCCCACACGGGCCCCGATGGACAAAGGCTTTGACGATGTTATGGTATAAGGGTTGAAAAAGTCCCCGTCATCAGCCTCCAGCGCACTGACCCCGTAAATTTTTCCTCCGAAAAGGAAATATATCGTTTTTTGATCATCAACACGATAGCCAACACCCAGAGAGAGAGTAGCAAATCCCATATTTCGAGGATATGTGAAAGTCAAGTCTCTGTATTCGCCATATACAAATCGGCCTTGACTTGTAAACATGACGCCTCCTGTCGTGTCGAGAAATGGTGACACGCGCCGATTAAGGAAATACACACGCATATGGGCAAATACAGGGACCGTAACCATGGCACTCGGAAGATACCAATGTTTTTTCTCGGAATTATTTATTTCTTTCTCAAAACAGCTTTTGTCCATTTTTGAGCATGCATTGACAATCAGTCCCGCCCCGGCTCCCAAATAGAACGTATTGCCGAAACGATATCCGGCCGTATAGGTAATCTCCGGGGCAATATACTCTCCTATATTGCCGAACGTGACGCCAAGACGCAAATCTGACTGGAAGCCTTTCTGCACCGGAGACATAGCACGTTTTGTAACGACAAGAGACGAACTCTGGACGAGTTGAGCATGTGCACATATCGAAAAACATACACATGCAACCATAAAAAGGAAAATCTTTTTCATAATCAATGCTATTTTTCAATTGTCAGATTTGTTCTTACGTCCGGATTCTGCAATATCTCATCATTGCGGTCACCGGCAACATTTTTCGCCTGTCCTACAAGCGATATGTCCTCAAGAGTAGCATTTCTGAAGTTGGTATAACAGGCTGGATATCCCGATATGGTAATTTCGAGCCTCCCGGCGGCATTGGTTATCACATCGACGGTAGCTCCGATTATTACATCGGCCTTATATGCACGAGCGGCCCTGCTCAAAGCAATCTTCTTGAACTCGGGAACCAACTGTACAATCGCAGGCGTTACAGGATAAT
>DXGW01000176.1 GCA_019113665.1 Candidatus Alistipes excrementipullorum | reverse complement strand
AAAATATTGATATATACCGCAGCATTGCTCGCCACAGGCTTCACGATCACCTCGTGCAGTCTGGAGAAGTACCCGGAAACGGAGTACAACGAGTCCAACACCTCCGGCAATGAAGAGTCCGAAACGGCCATAACCACCCGCGAGGAACTCGAAGGTCAGCTCGCCACCATGTACAACTACATGAAGGGCGATCTGCAGACCTACTGGTACCAGCTCATAACCATGGCTGAAGCCCGCGCCGACAACGCCTATGGCGGCAATATGGGTGAAGCCAAGGTCGTAGTCGTCGAGTCCAACAACATCGACAGCGACAACGAATTCGCTTCAAACATGTGGAACTACTCGATGTATGCGGTCGACTACGCCAACCAGATCATCTGCAACATCGACAACGTAAAGGCCAACGACCCCTCGCTCACCGAGAAGGAGTATCAGGAGTGGCTGTCCGAGGCTTTGGCATGGAGAGCCTACGTATGGATCAACTTCATGCAGATGTTCGGCGACATACCCATGCTTACCGAGATCCCCGAGGCCATCACGTCCGAGAACGTCGAGGAGGTCTATCCGCTCTACTTCCCGTCACGTGCAACCAAGGCCGAGGTCGGTGCACGCATCATCGAGGACCTTGAGGAGTACGCCTGCAAGTATGCTCCCGACATGGACGCCACCAACAAGTTCAAGATCACCAAGGGCTTTGCCTACGGAGTTCTGGCACGTCTCTACTCGATGCGCGAGTTCCGCGACTGGGGCAAGGTGAAGAGCTGCTGCGAGGCCATCGAGGCAATGGGATACTCATTGTGCGACGATTACGGCGAAATGTGGAACTACGGCGAGACCATGGCCAACATCAATACCAGCGAATCGATATTCGAGGTACAGTGGCCCAACCAGAGCTCCGGCAACTGGATCTGGCAGATGTTCCACCGCAACGCCTACAAACCCAACGACAGCTATGACTGGGCCAAGTGGTGCACGCCTTCGCGCAACCTCACCAACGCCTACGACGACGAGGGCGATACGGAGCGCAAGAATGCATGCGTGATCTACGACGAGTGCACATGGTCGTTCCACTACCCCAAGGAGGAGTACGCCTTCATGCACAAATACCCGACCAACGTCACGCCCATCTACGTAATGCGACTTGGAGAGATCAAGCTGCTGCATGCCGAAGCACTGGCCAACCTGAACGATCCGGGCGGTGCCGCCGACATCGTGGACGAGATCCGCGGACGTGCAGGCATTGCGCCTCTGACGGACGAACAGCGCGGTTCGGCGGAACTGATGCGCGAGGCTGTTCTGCACGAGCGCCGTCTGGAGCTGGCATTCGAGGGCTACCGCTGGTTCGACCTGATGCGCTACGGCGACGACTACTCGAAACTCAAGGAGGTCTGCGACGGTGTGAACATCAAGGGATCGGAATCATACGACTCGTACTATCAGGTGCGCAAGCCCATGGACGACAACCATATCCTGCTGCCGATACCTACAACCGTATTGGACAACAACCCCAACATCGAACAGAATCCAGGCTATTAACAAACAACACGCACAGTCATGAAAAGCATATATAACGGAAACATACGGCTGCTGGCCTTCGCCATACTGTCGATGGGCATGATCTGCTGCTCGGGCAAAAACAACGGGGACAACCCCGGCACCGACCCCGAGCAGCCCGAACCTCCCGTCAAGGCTGACGTTTACGCCTATACGACATCGGCCAACGGCAGTGCGCTGTTCAAGGAGACGGGTCTCGACTACTCGAAGGTTTCGATGTCGCCGTACAAGGTTACACTCGACCCGGCGACCACGTATCAGACCATCGACGGTTTCGGCCCCGCCGTGACTGGCGCATCGTGCTACAACCTGCTGCAGATGTCGCAGAATGAGCGCACGGCCCTGCTCAAGAAGTGTTTCGATCCCGAAACCGGAGCCGGGTTCAGCTTCATTCGCGTACACATCGGAGGCTCCGACTTCTCGATGGACGAATATACGTGCTGCGACAGGGAAGGAATCGAGTTTTTCGCCATTCCCGACATCGAGAAAGAGGGCATATTCCCCATACTCAAGGAGATTCTGGCCATAAACCCCGAAATTAAGATTCTGGGGTCGCCGTGGTCATGCCCCAAATGGATGAAGGGACAGGTGAACGACCCGTCGAAACCGTATGACTCGTGGACAAGCGGACGTCTCAACCCCGCATACTACGACGACTACGCCGAGTATTTCGTACAGTGGGTAACCGAAATGGAGGCCAACGGCTTCCCGATCTACGCCATCACCATGCAGAACGAGCCCCTCAACAAGGGCAACTCCATGTCGCTCTACATGCCGTGGGAGGATCAGGCCGCATTCGTCAAGCATCTGGGTCCCGCCTTCGAGAAGGCCGGCATCAAGACCAAGATTCTCTGCTACGACCACAACTACAACTATGGCAACGTCAACGGACAGGACAACTACCCGCTGAACATCTACGCCGATGCCGAAGCATCGAAGTGGATCGACGGCTCGGCATGGCACAACTACGAAGGCAACGTATCGGAACTCGACGAGATCGCGAGCGCCGCTCCCGACAAGTCGATCTACTTTACCGAAGCCTCGATCGGTTCGTGGAACTACAACTTCGAGTTGTGCGTGATTGTCGACTTCGAGTCGATCTTCCTCGGCACGATGAGCCGCGGCGGCAAGGGCGTCCTGCTGTGGAACATGATGCTCGACGACCATGGCAAGCCATATCGTCCGGGCGGCTGTTCGACCTGCTACGGCGCCATCGAGATCAATTCGTCGGACTACAGCACCCTCAAGTACAACAGCCACTTCTACGATCTGGCACAGTGCTCGAAGGTGATACGCCCGGGAGCCGTACGCATCGGCACCAGCGGCTATACCGCCGCCGGCCTCACGTACCTCGCGTTCCGCAATACCGACGGTTCGACGGCATTCGTCGCACTGAACAACTCCGATGAGGAACGGACCGTAGCCGTATACGAAACTGCCGAGCGTTCGTTCAAATACAACATTCCGGCCAAGACGATAGCTTCGTTCCGCTGGGGCGGCACGGCCGAATAACCATTAAATAACGTACAAGATGAAAAAGCTGAAATACATAATACTGTCTTTGACGGCAGTGGCCTGCCTGTGCGGCTGCAAGAAAGACCCCGAACTGGCAGTAACGGACGTAGGTCCGGAGATGAGCGTGGTATCGGTCGATTCCAAGGCGCTCTTCGGAGCCGCCATATCCTTCCAGGTGACGATGAACGACAAGCTGCCGCTCTCGACACTCAAGGCACAACTCTTCTTCGACGACGAGATGGTTGCCGAGGAGGTCATTCGCACCAAGACCAGCGGTACATACGACGGTACGCTGACGGTTCCCTACTACAAGGACATTCCCGACGGTGACGCCACGCTGCGTTTCGTCGGCCAGAACATCGAGTTCGGTCTGACAACCATCGAGCAGACCATACCCGTATCGCGTCCCGAGCCAGACTATCTGACCTTCGTACTCGACGAGCAGGAGTACCGCATGGAGCCGACCGGCACCAAGTACGAGTACTCCGTAACCGACAATTTCCCGCAGAAGGCCAAGGGCTACATCACCACGCCCGAACTTGACGAACTCGGTTCGGTGGTAACGTTCGGATACAGCTCGACCGAAGGAGGTATCGTTGCCGACTCGACCGATCCGATCACCTTCTCCAACTCGAACGCCGGAGAATACACCATCACGTTCAATATCCTGACGTTTGCAGGTTCGCCCTTCACCAAGCTGACCTTCAACGGAACGGAGATGAACATGAGCGACGAGGACAACTACTACATCGTCACCACGCTGACCCAGGGCAACGTCTACGAAATGTCGGGCATCGCCGACTTCGCATCGTGGGACATCGACCGCGACTTCTTCGAGCGTCCTGACGCTTCGGCTCCGGAATCGATCAAGTTCCTGCCCATGAGCGGCATGTACAAGATCACGGCCAACTTCAAGTTCAACTACCTGAAAGTCGAGGCCATGAACTCGTCGAGCGAACTCGGAACGCTCTCGGCCGACGGCAGCGGTACGGCCATCTGGGTTATCGGCGACACCAACATAGGCAAGCCCTCTACGGCCAACTCAGCAAGCTGGAATCCCGAAAACGGAGGATTGTGCATGGCCCGTGTAGCTGACAAGAAGTACCAGATAACTCTCGTGGCCGGCACATCGATCAATGCTTCGAAGTTCGACTTCAAGTTCTTCTGGAAGAAGACCTGGGACAACGGAGAGTTCCTCGGCAAGGACGACCCGACGTTCAAGAACCCATACGGCGTACTCACCACCGACAGCGACATCATCGAGATCTCGGATTCGGGCAATGCAGGCCTCATCGACGGCAAGACGCTCGATCTGGGCGGTGTATACCGCTTCACGCTCGACGTATCGGGCGGAACGAAGGCCGCAACGCTGACTCTCGAGAAGATCGGCGAGGAGGCTCTTCCGGCGGCAGACCTTACCATCAACGGGTCCAGGCTCGAACAGATCGACTCGAGCAACTACTCGATCGACCTCGACCTCACACAGGGCCAGACCCTCACGTTCGGCGGCAGCGACATGTTCATGCCGTCGTGGATCAATCCCGATTTCTTCGCCATCACCACGGCAACAACCGCAACGCTGGTTCCCGTATCTGGCAAATACCGCATTACGGTCAATACAGCCACGGGCGTTATCGACGCACTGGTGCTCAATGCCGACGGTACGGGACTTGCAACGCTCGATGACCAGGGACACGGTGCCGTCTACTTCATAGGCTACGGATTCGGTTCGCCGGCAACAGCCAACGAGCCCGCCTGGACTACCGAAAAGGGCATCTGTGTACCCGAAGCCGAGCCCGGCATCTACCGCGTGACGGCACAGGCCGGACCGGAGGGCAGCACCACGCCCGGACAGCGTTTCCGCTTAAACGGCTGGAGCGGCAAGTTCTACAAGAGCCGCGGCTGGAGCGACCTCGGAACTCTCACGTTGAGCGAGGGCAGCGAAGCCTTCTTCCAGATTACCAGCGGCGGCAACATCGAGATGGCCGAAGGCGTATCGCTCGAAGAGGGTGCGACTTACATACTGACGCTCGATGTCACAGGCGGCAACGACAAACCGGTGCTGACCATGGCAAAGCAGTAGAATCCTTTTTCACGGGGAGTGCGGCCGCAAAAAGCCGCACTCCCCACATAAAAAACCACGTTTTTCACTTCTTGACATGAAAACCGACATTTTGAAGAACGCTCTCGCGGCACTTGGCGCCGTCGCAATATTGTGCGGAGCCGGCTGCCGTGAGTCTCAAAACAATACGGCCATATATCTCGACGAGTCCCAGCCCATGGAGAAGCGCATCGACGATGCCCTCTCGCGCATGACACTCGAAGAGAAGGTCGCCCTGCTGCACGCACAGTCGAAGTTCTCGTCGGCAGGCGTACCGCGCCTGGGCATACCCGAGGTATGGTGCACTGACGGCCCTCACGGCATACGGCCCGAAGTTCTGTGGGACGAATGGGACCAGGCCAGGTGGACCAACGACTCGTGTACGGCATTCCCGGCGCTGACGTGCCTCGCTGCGACATGGAATCCCGAACTTTCGGGGCTGTACGGCAAATCCATCGGCGAGGAGGCCCGCTACCGCGAAAAGGACGTACTGCTGGGTCCCGGCGTGAACATCTACCGCCTGCCGCTCAACGGACGCAACTTCGAGTATATGGGCGAGGACCCGTATCTCGCCTCGAAGATGGTCGTCCCCTACATCGAAGGGGTACAGAGCAACGGCGTGGCAGCCTGCGTAAAGCACTTTGCACTGAACAACCAGGAGATACGCCGCAACTCGGTGGACGTGATCGTCGATGACCGCGCCCTGCACGAGATATACCTGCCGGCATTCAAGGCCGCCGTGCAGGAGGGCAACGCATGGGCCGTCATGGGCGCCTACAACCGGTACAAGGGTCAGCACTGCTGTCACAACCAGTATCTGCTCAACGACATTCTCAAACGCGACTGGGGCTTCGACGGCGTGGTGATCTCCGACTGGGGAGGCGTGCACGACACGAAGCAGGCCGCCGAGAACGGCCTCGACATGGAGTTCGGCACCTGGACGGACGGCCTGAGGGACGGCGCGTCGAACGCCTACGACAACTACTATCTGGCACGCCCCTACCTCGAAATGCTGCAGAAGGGCGAGGCCGACATCGCAACCCTCGACGACAAGGCCCGCCGTGTGCTGAGGCTCATATTCCGCACGGCGATGAATACCGACAAACCGTTCGGCTCGCTCAATTCGCCGGAACATCTGGCTGCCGCACGCCGCATTGCGGGTGAGGGAATGGTGCTGCTCAAGAATGACGGAGGCGTACTGCCGCTCGACATTGAGAAGTGCCGCAGGATCCTCGTTGTCGGCGAGAACGCCATCAAGATGATGACCGTAGGAGGCGGTTCGTCGTCGCTGAAGGTGCGCCACGAATACACCCCGCTGGAGGGCATACGCGCAGCCGTAGGCGACGCGGCCGAAGTGATCTACGAACGCGGATACGTCGGCGACGTCACCGGCAGCTACAACGGCGTGGAGACCGGACAGAACCTTGCCGACAGCCGTTCCGGGAAGAGGCTGATAGCCGATGCCGTTGCCGCTGCCAGGAAGGCCGACGCCGTGATCTTCGTCGGCGGACTCAACAAGAGCGACCATCAGGATTGCGAAGGTGCCGACCGCAAACACCTCGAACTGCCTTATGCGCAGGACAAGGTGATCGAGGCCCTGGCCGAAGCGAATCCCAATCTGGCAGTTGTGATCGTTTCGGGCAATGCCGTGGCAATGCCGTGGATAGAGAAGGTTCCGGCCGTTCTCGAAGCATGGTACAGCGGTTCGGAGGCCGGCAACGCCCTCGCCGACGTGATATTCGGCAAGGTCAACCCGTCGGGCAAGCTGCCGTTCACCTTCCCCGTACGGCTTGAGGACAACGGAGCGATAGCCATGGGCGAATATCCCGGCGGCAGCACCGTTGAATACCGCGAAGGCATCTTCGTAGGATACCGCTGGCATGACACCAAACGCATCGAACCGCTCTTCGCATTCGGACACGGTTTGAGCTACACGACCTTCGAGATAGGCAACGTACGCGCCGACCGCACGGCACTCAAGGCCGGCGGAAGCATTCGCATCTCGGCCGACGTGACCAACACCGGCAAACGCGAGGGCGCCGAGGTCGTACAGCTCTACATCGGGGACGACGAATCGTCGCTGCCGCGTCCCGTAAAAGAGCTCAAGGGATTCGAGAAGGTAACGCTGGCACCCGGACAGACACAGACCGTAACGTTCGAGATAACCCCCGAGGCGTTGCAGTTCTATGACGATGCGAAGGGCGAATGGCGTGCCGAAAAGGGTACGTTCACGGCCTACGTCGGAGCGGCATCGGACGACATACGCGCAAGCGTAGGGTTCGAGTTGGAATAGCAGGCGGCGCACACGCGCGGCTGCACGAAGAGAGAGAAAAGGAAAAGTAAATTGGAACTGCAGGCGGCACTCATGCGTTGCCGAACAAAGAGAAAGAGGAAACCAACCAATCAAACATTTGAACCTTATGAAACGATATGCATATATGCTGTTTTTGGCTCTGCTTGCGTTCGGGCTCGGTTCGTGCAAGCAGGACGAGGAGATCAAGACAATTGATTTCGAACTGACGGATTCGGAGGGGGCTGCTCCTTCGGAGATCAGAATCGGGGCAGCAAGCTCGACATTCGATCTGACCGTGCGCTCCAATGCCATCTGGGCCATAAGCATCGCCGACAAGTGGCTCACATCGGACCGCGTCTACGGCGAAGGAGAGGGTCAGGCCACGTTCACGGCCGAAGCCAACACGGAAAAGGAGTTCCGCAATACGACAATCACGTTCTACGCCAACAACATCAAGATGACCGAGATCGCCGTCAGCCAGGAGCCCGACGGAACGTTCATAGTCCTCGACCCGACCGAAGCCGATGTGCCGGTAGAGGGCGGTGACGTTACGATCAACGTAGACACCAACGCCCAGGCATGGGAATACCGCATACTTGACGAGGGAAGCGCATGGCTCCACGAATCGGAGAAGGCTGCCGGCTACGTGACATTCACCGCCGACGAGAACATGCGCGAAGCCGACCGTTCGGCGACCGTCGAGTTCACCGTAACCGACGGCTCGGAGCGCATCACGGCACAGGCCGTCGTCACACAGAAGTACGGTTCGGGCTACAACCTGATGCTCGACGTGGTCTTCAACAACGACGGAACGGCCTATGACGCCTCACCCTCCAAACGCACGATCGAGACCATACCCGGATCGGCGCTCTACACCTACAAGATCGACAGCTACGGTCTCAATGCCGCACGCTTCAACAACAGCGAGCCCGGCAACAACATCACCACAGGCTACTACAAGGCCGACTACGCCAACGATACGGCATTCCAGAACGGCCTGGCCGACGGACACTCGCTCGAAGTGCTCTTCATGTACGACGGCGGCGTAGTCGACAAGGAGATCAAGATGTTCAGTTCGATGGAACAGGGCGGTACCGGATTCCTGCTTGGAAAGAACGACAAGGGCAACTCGATAATCTTCCTGCCGCACACCGGCAGCTGGAACTGGGCAAACAGCAACGTTGTCCCGCAGAAGGGTGTCTACTATCACGTAATAGGCATATTCGATCCCCAGAACCAGAAGGCTTCGATATATGTCGACGGCGAAAAGAAGGCCGAAGTCGCCACTTCGAGCAACACGTTCAAGTTCCCGACATCGCTTTGCTACTGGTTCGGCATAGGCGTCGACGCCTCCAACAACAGCGGCCAGGCATGCTGGAAAGGCGACGTGGTCATAGCCCGCGTCTATGACGACGTGCTCACGGGCGACGACGTAACCAAACTGTGGAACGCCGTCAAGGACAAGAAACCGTCGGCACCGAGTTTCTCGATTACCGACCCGATGTTCCTGACAGACATCGAGGTGGGCGCCGGTTCGAAATACAAGATCATCGCACAGGGATTCAACCAGGGCGACCAGGTCCGCTTCGAGTCGCTGACCGACGAGAACTCAGTCTATACGCTTCAGGCAAGCCGCGTGAACGAATACTTCATCGAGGTGGAGATTCCGGCGAACTTCAAGTCGGACAAATACCGCATGACCGTATTGCGTGACGGCGCAGCCGCTCCCGTCGGATTCGTGACGCTCACCATGTCGGACAGCCCCGTAGAGCTCGTGCTGCCCAAGGTTATAGCCCACCGCGGCTACCATACGACCAACGGCGCAGGCGAAAATACCGTAGAGTCGTTCCAGGCTGCACTCGACGAGGGGTTCTACGGTTCCGAGGCCGACTTCTACATCACGTCGGACGGCTACATCGTATCGAACCACGACGCCTCGTACAACGGCATCACCATCGAGACTGCAAAATATTCGCAGGTAAGCTCGCTGCCTACGCTCGATGACTATCTCGACAAGCTCAAGGCATCGTCCTCGCCCACCAAACTCGTACTTGAGTTCAAGTCGACGAGCGAGGCGATAACAACCAAGGCTGTCGAGGCAATAAAGGCCGCAGGCATGGAGTCGAAGGTCGACTACATAGCCTTCAACTACGACGTCTGCAAGCGTATGGCCGCAGCCGGCATCAGCGGAGCCACCGTCGGCTACCTCAACGGCGACAAGGCCCCGGCATCGCTCGACGAAGGCATATCGATCGACTATACGATGTCCGTACTGAAGGCCAATCCTGCATGGATCGACCAGGCGCATGAGCAGGGACGTACAGTCAACGTATGGACCGTCAATACGGCACAGGACATGCTCTACTTCATCTCTCAGGGAGTGGACTACATCACTACCGACTACCCTGCAGATCTGAATCTGCTGCTGACCGTTCTGGCCATGTAGGCAGGAAGATCCGCAATCTACGCAAAGCGAGGGCGTCCGGCAATGCCGGACGCCCTCGCTCTTCATTATGGCATTCTATTTTATCAGTTCGACAAGTGCATACGAATCGGCGCAAGCCCTTGTCTTGTCAAGCACGACATGCAGGTAGGTATCGCCGAGCAGTTTGTCGGACTTGCGTACATCGAGAGGAATCTCGACAACGGGATTCTCGCTGCCGATCACCTCGTTGGTGTCGGCTACGGCCTGTACCGTACCTCCGCCGTTGAGCTGTACCTTCTTCAGCACTACGGCGTCATTACCACGTGTCCAGCGAATGCGGACACCGCGGATATCGTTCATGTCCAGCGGGTCAATCACATAGACGAAACGGGTAGAATTGTCCGAGAGTTCCATGGGCGTCCAGCCCGACAGTTCGGCGTCACTGCAGCCGTTCATGTCACGGGTAATGTTGCGGCAGCTCTCTACAAGCTCGCGTGCGGCCTCTACCATATCGTCATAAGGCTCTACGGGCGAAACCCCGCGCTGTTCCTCGACATACTTGTACTCCCACGCGTCGAAATCGAACGGTTCGCCGCTCTTCATCGACTCGAAATAGTGCTCCCAGCGCGGAATGTAGTAATCACGTATAACACCGGACCAGATGCGGCATGCATAGTCGTTCAGTCCGTCGGGACCCTTGCCCGGTCCCCATGTGGTGATCAGACGGCGCGCATTGGTTTCGTAGGCATCACTCTGTTCGGGAGTGTCGCCCCACGAGCGGGCAAAGTCAATCCAGCGCTCGATGCGGAAATCGGGGTACGACTCCATGAAGCGGTCGGCAGCCTTCATCAGACGCACGAACTCCTTCTCGTAGCCGGCGGCCTTTTCACTCTCTCCGAGTATGTAGCAGCGGTGTATCTGCTCGGCAAGCAGGTCAGCCTTGCCGAAGGCATAGTAACCGGCCCACATCGCCAGGTCGGTAAGGTATGTCTCGTTATTGCCGAGTTCGGCGGCCGCATCGATGAATGCCTCGATACCTTCGAAATGGGCGGGGCTTGTGTCATAACGGCCTCCGGTCATATTGTAGGGACGTTTCTGTATGCGATACTGTGCACGGTTCGAACAGATCGAATACGACGACTCGAGCATCTTGTCCCAGAAACGTACCAGAGCCTCGGGACATGAACCGTAACGCAGCTCCGTGTAGTTCTTCAGCCATTCGCGAACGGGGATTTCACTCTCGGACCAGGCCGCATCGCCGATGGCCTCGTATATCACCTCATTGTTCTCGACGCCCTCGGGAGCGGTACCGTAGCCCATGAGGTTGCCGCGGTTGGGCGAATTGAGAGCCCGCAGGTGGCCGTTGAGATAGAACTCGACATCACCTACAGGGCACGAACGCCCGCCGAAGTTGGGAACCGTACTGTAAACCCACTGTTTGCCGTAGATTCCGGGAGCATAGTTCCATGTATACTCGTTGCGCCATATGCCGTAGTTGAAGTCGACGCTCAGGTCAAGCAGCATCACCTTGTCGTCGGGCACATCGGAGAAGAGTGCCTTGATGCTCTCGGGATCCCAGATGTAACGCTGATAGCCGAACATCCACCCCTGCAGTACCCATACGGCATCGGGATTGGCTGCCTTGATCGACTCGTAGATAGTCTTGCCGTATGCGGCAATCTGATCGAAACGCTCCTTGGTGCCGCGTGCCGCAAATGGAACCTTCATCTCGTTGAAACTGTCGGCAAGGTAATACTCGCATTTGCCGAACTCACGCTCCCACTCCTCGATATACATCTTGGCAATGGTGTGGAAGAGTTCCGTCTCGGGCGATATGAAGTGCGAAACATAATATTCGCCGCCGCCCCAGCCGGTCTTGAAGAACTCCACGTCGGGATATATGCGCTTGATGCTTTCGGGCACGAATCCGGCGAACGCATTGTATATGGGGGTCATTCCCAGTTCATTCATGCGGTCGACAATACGGTGCTGCAGGGCAATGGTCTTGTCGTAGTACTCCTGCGACATCGGGCCGTCGAGACGGCTCATGTTGCCCATGCGGAACCATGGAAGGTGAGCCGGACCGGTGACAAACTCGCCTATCTCCTCCTCGGTCAGGCCGAGCTTGCGCCATACGCGGGCGAAAATCGCCTCACTGGCAATCGGGGCCAGAGGCATGTCGAATCCATGAAGAGCCATCCAGTCGAGTTCGCGTTCCCAATCCTCCCACTGCTTGTAGGGGTGGGTATAGCCCATCGTACATACATTCATGTAGTAGCGGTGCTTGAATGGCGAAACGACCGTACGCAACTCCTGATCGGGGAATCTGCGGGGCAGACGAACCGTGTTGGCCGACCACGTGACAACGCCGTAGCCGTTTTGCTTTACGTAATCATAGAATCCGCGGCAAACGGCAACGGGGGTGCTGCCCTTGACGATCAGACGGCCATCGGCCGCCTCGGTCGAGAAGTAGTCGCGGCCCAGTGAGTCGCGGCCCGTAACCTCGATGACAAGATTGCGGGGCGAACGCCCCAACGTCCGTTCAATGACCTCGCGCGCCGCCTTATCGGCCGGAGAGTCCGTCCGTGACTCCCTGGTTGCACATGAAGCGAGCAACATGGCGAAAAGGACAGTCAACGAAAGATAATTCAGTTTCATGGTTTGTAGCTTTTATGATGTTTTTTTGGATTCGAGCGGCAGTTCGGTTTCCTTCATCGCAAAAATATGCAAACCTCCATGGTTTCAACGACAAATTAGTACAATTTAAGGCCAATATACGGCCTGCAGGGCCAAACAGAGGGGATCGGCAGCCGCCTTGCCCTGAATAATTTGTACGCTATTGCCGAATTTGGAGATTATTTTGTTGTCGCAAATGGTGCTTTTATTTTTAAATTTGTAAACCAACCCATACTACTGTCAAGAATGAAGAGACTTTTACTTCGCCTCGCATATTCAACCATCATGATCCTGGCGGCGGCCACAGCCACGGCTGCAGCGGCACAGACGCCGCGCAAGGTCCAGACGTACGTCCACACGCGCAACTACACCGTGGCAAACGGGCTCTCGTCGAACCATGTCTTCGGAATCATACAGGACGCCTACGGTTTCATATGGATCGGAACCAACAACGGGCTCTGCCGGTTCGACGGACGCGATTTCCGATGCTACACCCATTCCGAAAAAGACCACGCCAGCATCTCAAGCAACAACATACGACGGCTGATGCTCGACAGCCGTGACCGGATATGGATATCGCTCGACAACGGCGTCGACATCTACGACACCGCCACCGACAAGTTCAGCCATCTGGACGCACGCACGGCCGACGGTCTCACCGTCAAGGGGCAGGTCATCGAGATAATCGAAGACAACGACGGCGAAATATGGATTGCGACAGTAAATTCGGGCATTTTCCGATACAATCCCGAAACCGGGGTGCTGACATCATACTGCCACGATCCCGAAGACGAAGGCTCCATATCACAGGACTACGTATCGATACTCTACCAGAGCAGCGACGGTCTGATATGGGCCGGCACATACAGCGAGGGGCTCTGCTCCTTTTCGAAAAAGGAGGGCCGCTTCACCCGCTACCGCAAGGGCGACGGTTCGGGACTGTCGAGCAACTCGATAGACGCCCTGACCGAAGATTCGTACGGAAACCTGTGGATCGGGACAGTCGATGCCGGTCTCGACAGACTCGACCTCAACACCGGAGAGTTCCGCAATTTCGGGGCACACCGGTTCGGCCGCCATCTTTTACGCATACACTTCCTCCACGAAATATCTCCAGGCGAACTGCTCGTATGTTCCGAGAACGGGGCCATGAGATTCCAGATCTCCGAACTCGACATCACGCCTCTCTCCGACGAGGAGATGAGTTTTGCCGGGCTTGTCAACCCGAGCATATACTCTTTTCTGAAGGACCGCGACGGCAACCTGTGGTTCGGATCGCTCAACAACGGAGTCGTCTTCTTCCCCGCCAACAACAACTTCACCTGCTACACGGTCTTCGACAGCCGCAACCGGAGCACCGGCTCGGACATCAGTTCGATCTGCATGATTTCGGACGGGCACTACCTGCTCGGCACACGCAACAACAGGCTCATACACTTCAACGAACGCCGCGGAACCATCGCGCCTTACAACGGCAGCCGTTATGCCGACGGTTCGGGTTCGGACATAATGGCACTGCTCGCAGACGACGGGCAGCTGTGGGTGTCGTCGTTCCAGCGGGGCATCGAGGCAGTGGATCTCAAGACCGGCAAGTCGCGTTTCTATCTCACCGACCCGGCCGATCCCAGTTCGCGAATATTCGCGCTCTACCGCAGCAACGAAGGCCGCATATGGGCCGGCACGGCAACAGGACTCTACTGTTACGACCGCGCCGCCGACCGTTTCGTCAAACGGGGCCCGGACTCGCGCATATCGTGCCTTGTCGAGGACCTCGACGGCATTCTGTGGATCGGCACAGCCGAGGACGGACTCTACTCGTACAATGCCCGAAGCCGCGAAATCAAGCACTACACATACCGTCCCGACGACCACTCCACGTTGAACCGCAACAACATAAGCACCATTGCCGTGGACCGCGAAAACCAGCTGTGGATCGGCACGTCGGGATATGGCATATGCCGCTATGACCGTCAGCACGACTGTTTCGTACGTTACGACGAACTGCCGCTGCCGAGTCTCATAATATCCAAGATAATACCCGATGACGACGGCCTGTGGATCAGTACCGACTGCGGACTTGCCGTATTTTTCCCCGAGACACGCCAGCTCCGGAGTTTTACGCTCGACGACGGCCTGTGCGACAACCAGTTCGTCAACGACATCGGCCTCCACACGCCCGACGGCCGCATTCTGGTATGCGGCATATCGAGCATATGTCTGTTCAACCCGCATGACCTTATAAAAAAGGATACGACACGCCCGGCCGTAATCACCGACTTCAGGATCGACAACCGCACCATACGTCCCGACGCATCGCAGGACGACGCCCCGCTGAAAGCCCCGATCGAACGGACACGGCACATAACGCTCCGTCCCGGACAGAACACCATAGGTTTCGGATTTTCATCGCTGAGCTATCCCATGCCGAGCAACATACGCTACCGGTACCGTCTGGACGGGATTGACGACAAATGGCATGTCACCGACAGCCGCAACGCCACGGCTAACTACAACAACCTCGCCCCCGGCAAATACAGGTTCCGCGTACAGGCCGGCAACGGAGAGAACAACTGGGATACGGACGAAACGGTCCTGTCGCTCGAAATCATGCCTCCGTTCTTCAGGTCGAATACGGCGTTCGTCATCTACGCCATATTGTTCGTCACGATACTCGGGCTAAGCATCGTATTGCTCCTGCGGCTCTCCGAAAAAAGACACCGGGAGAAGATCGACCAGATAAAACGCGAAAACGAGCGCAAGCTTTACGACCAGAGAATCAGCTTTTTCACGAACATTGCGCATGAAATACGCACGCCGTTGAGCCTGATCATCGGGCCGCTCGAATGCGTAATGAAGTCCCGCAAGATAAAGGACGAATACGGCGAATATCTCTCCGCTATCGAACGCAACTACCAGCGGCTGTATGCGCTTGTCAACCAGCTTCTCGATTTCAGGAAGGTCGACTCCTCCAACTACAAGATGTGCTATGACGTCTGCGACATGGGAGCCATCATAGGCGACCTGCTCGACATGTTCCGTCCGTCGGCCCTGCAGCACGGCATAAGGCTGAAAGTCGAGTTGCCTGACAAAGGGCCCGAGATAGTCACCGACCGGGAAGCAATGACCAAGATAGTCAGCAACCTGCTCTCAAATGCCATGAAATTCGCCCGCAGTGAAATACGCATCATGGCATGTGAAGCCGAAGGAGGCATGCGCCTGGAAGTCGAGGACGACGGACCGGGAATACCGCCCGAAGAGCGCGACAGGATATTCGACGCCTTCTACCAGGCGAGCAACAACCATGCAAGCGCGGGGCGCGGCGGAGTTGGCATAGGACTCCACATGTGCCGTACCTATATATCACTGATGAACGGAACAATCACCGCCACGTCACGCGACGACGGCAAGGAAGGAGCCCTGTTGCGGCTGTTCATACCCCACCCGTCGAACGAGGCGGCCGAGAATCAGTCCATTGCCGACAAACAGGCACCGGAGACCCATGCAGCCGCAGCCAATGAAGAGGGATATACCGCAGCGGAATACCCCGAAGACGACTCGGCCATGACCGGCGCCGAAGAGGACAACGGCACCCGCAAACACACTGTCATGATCGTGGACGACAACGTAGAAATTCTCGACTTCCTGACCGGAATACTAAGGGAGGAGTGGACCGTCGTCGCCTGCAAGAACGGATCTGAAGCACTCGAACGCCTGCGCGGCAGCGATCCCGACATCGTGGTCAGCGACATCATGATGGAGGGCATCGACGGCATAGAGTTGTGTTCCAGAATCAAGAATGACATAAATACCAGCCACATACCCGTCATACTGCTTACGGCCAAGACCGATGTAGACACCAAGATCGCTGGACTCGAATGCGGCGCCGACGCCTACATCGAGAAACCCTTCTCGCCCGAGCACCTCAAGGCGCAGATAACCAATCTGCTGAACAAGCGTGACGAAATCAGGAGACACTATGCCCGTACGCCGATAAGCGAGTTCAAGACAATGTCGCACAACCGTCTTGACGAAGAGTTCATAGACAAATGCCGTACGGCCATAATCGCACACATGAGCGATCCCGACCTTTCGGTGGACCTGCTTGCACGTGAACTTGCCATGAGCCGCACTTCGGTATTCAAGAAACTGAAGGCCGTGACCGGCATGACGCCTAACGACTTCATGAAACTGATACGTCTCAAGGAGGCGTCGCGCCTGCTGGCCGAAGGCCGCTACCGGATCACCGAAATCGGGTTCATCGCAGGTTTCAGCTCCTCGTCCTATTTTGCAAAATGTTTTGCGAAGCAGTTCGGAGTTCTGCCTACGGAGTTTCTCAAGAACATCAAAGGCAGCAGCGACAGTGCAGACGAATAGGCCCCGCACAGATGTCCGGGGCCCGTTCGGGGCGCCATATCCGATTTTATCGTAAAAATGCATGAATTTGTCGTTGCGCTCTACCGACATGGAGTAATTTTATCATCGGAAAAATGTCCTGCCGCGACAATGGCCGACAACATGGCGGCCGCAGAGGCGCCGACGATTATCCGACAACCGAAAAACAACCGAAAAAACAAACAATATAAAACAATATCAATCTAACCTAAAACACCAGCTTCAATGAAAAAATTTTTACTTTTTGTCATGATGGGTGCCCTCGGATTCTCCGCCTGCACGAAAGACGGCGATGGAGATTCCGTCACTTCAATAACCCTCGGCACACCTTCCAAAACCGCTTTCGACTATAAGGGCGGGCTTGGCAGCGTCGAAGTATATGCCGGGAACAAGACCGTAACAGCCGAATCGAGTGCTCCGGACTGGTGCCGCGTAACAGTATTCGACAACAAGTCGGTTGCCTTCAATCTCTACCAGAACTCCGATCCCAACAACGAGCGCAGCGCGACAATCACCGTTAAGGCCGAAGGCCTGCCTTCGGTTCATTTCGACGTTACGCAGGACCGTCTCCGCGGAATCATCGTATCGCCTACCGTGGTGAACTTCTCTTCGGAGCAGCTCACACAGTCCATCGAAGTGCTCGCGTCGGGCGATTACACCATAGTCGCAGACGTCAACCCCGACAATACCTTTACATGGGAAAAGAGCGCCAACGGCCGCACTATTACGTTCTCGTCGCAGGACCCGGGCTTCTATGTAGTCGAAGGCCGCGTGAGCCTCGTTCCGGAAGAGGGCGAGGGTGAGCCCGTGGCAATCACGCTCCTGCTCGAGAAGATGAGCACCTACGACCTGCTTTTGGGAGAATGGAAGGTAAATCTCGCAGACGATGCCGGAAAACTGACACGTATAATTTTCACCGAAAAAGTATGGGGCTATACATATAACACCTATTTTAAAGGTATAGATTACGTCGGCGAATACCCCATCACCATGGAGTATGTCGACGGAGAGATCTTTTTGCCGACGGGACAGTCGCTCGGCTACGACGGCTCATACTATTATACCATGCATTTCAACGGTCCGCAAGACGGAAGCGGCTGGTATATCTGGTCTTCACCCGGAGTCTGCTCGTGGGTGGCTACGGTGGACATAGATGAACTCACGCGCACGATAAACCTCTCGTTCGCCGACAGCAGCGGCGGATACGGGGCTCAGGCACAGTCAATGGTATTGTGGCAGTGCACGGGTGCATACTTCTCATTCACCACCAATTTCTACGGCACCGACCATCTCGACATCTCCAAAACCTATTAAAAAGACCGTCCCGCAAACCATGTAAAGCCGAGACCGAGGGCATAAAATGCCCGTCCCGGCATACGTGGCAAATCGGAACAAAACCCAAAATTCGCTCATGAAAAAAGTCATAATACTAACTCTGCTGTTCGTAGGATCACTCTGGTGCGTCACCGCACAGGAATCCCGCGTGGTGACGGGGCGTGTACTCGACGAAAACGGCATGCCGATGATGGGCGCCGTCGTCGAGGTCCTCGGAACCAACAATGCGACAACGACAGATATAGAAGGTATATATACGCTCAAAGGCGTATCCACGACCGCTACAATCCGAGCCTCGTTCCTCGGGTATGAGAACTCGGACAAGAAAGCCGACGACGTGCGCATAGACTTCGACCTGCAACCAAGCACCCAGGAGATCGCATCGGTCGTGGTTACGGGTATGCAGAAAATGGACAAACGTATATTTACGGGAGCTACCGACCAGCTCATGGCCGAAGACGTCAAGCTTAACGGTGTCGGCGAAATCAGCCGAAGCCTCGAAGGCCGTTCGGCCGGCGTATCGGTGCAGAATGTCTCGGGTACGTTCGGCGCCGCCCCGAAGATCCGCGTACGTGGAGCATCGTCCATCTACGGAGACTCCAAGCCTCTGTGGGTTGTCGACGGTGTCATCATGGAGGACGTGGTCGACGTAGACGCCAACTCGCTCTCGTCGGGCGATGCCACCACGCTCATCAGCTCTGCAATCGCAGGACTCAACGCCGAAGATATCGAGAGTTTCCAGATCCTCAAGGACGGTTCGGCTACCTCGATATACGGAGCACGCGCCATGGCCGGTGTGATCGTAATAACCACCAAGAAGGGTAAGGCCGGCGAAACCCGCGTAAGCTACACGGGCGAGTACACCATGCGCATGGTCCCCTCCTACGCGAACTTCAACATAATGAACTCGCAGGAACAGATGGCCGTATATGAGGAGATGTACGCAAAAGGCTGGCTCAACTATGCCGACAAGATGTTCTCGTCCGAGAGCGGCGTTTACGGCAAGTTGTCGCAGCTGATCAACTCATATGATCCTGAAACCGGATACGGCGTTCCCAACACCCCCGAAGGACGCAGGGCCTATCTGCGTCAGGCCGAATACCGCAACACCGACTGGTTCAAGGAGCTGTTCCGCCCGAGCGTGCAGCACTCGCACTCGGTAAGCATCTCGTCCGGTTCGGAAAAGGGTTCGTACTATGCATCGCTCGGTGCACTGGTCGATCCCGGCTGGACCATACAGAGCAAGGTGAACCGCTACACCGCACTGTTCAACACGACACAGAACATTCTCAAGGACAAGCTCTCGCTCAACATCATAGCCAACGCTTCGTACCGTCAGCAGACGGCCCCTGGCTCCCTCTCCTCGGAAGTAGACCCCGTTTACGGAACCGTCACGCGATACTTCGACATAAACCCGTATTCGTACGCACTGCGCACATCGCGTACGCTCGACCCTGACGAGTTCTATACGCGCAACTATACGCCCTTCAACATCAAGGACGAGTTGTCGAAGAACTACATGGACCTGAACGTCGTCGATACGAAGTTCCAGGCGGAACTCAAGTGGAAAATCACCCCGAAACTCGAAGTCTCGGCCCTGGGTGCGGTCAAATATTCGACCTCGACCACCGAGCACCACATAAAGGAGGGTTCGAACCAGGCCGAAGCATACCGCATGATGGACAACTCGACCATACAGGCACTGAACCCCTATCTCTACGACAACCCCGACATATCGTCCGAGAAGTACTCGATACTGCCCGAAGGTGGTATCTACCGCCGCAACGACTACCGTTCGCTCAGCTACGACTTCCGTGCGTCGGTAAGCTACAACAACGTCTTCAACGACAAACACATCTTCAACTTCTACGCAGCAACCGAGATCAACGCCCTCAACCGCTCGTCATCGTCGTTCACGGGCTGGGGTCTGCAATATGCCATGGGCGAAGCCCCGTACTACATACTCGACCTCTTCAAGAAACAGATCGAGGACAACACACAGTATTACGGCATATCGAACACACGCGAGCGCAATGCCGCTTTCGCCGGTACGGCTTCCTATTCATACGATTACCGCTACACCATCAACGGTACGCTGCGTTACGAGGGTTCGAACCGTCTGGGGCGCTCGCGCAAGGCCCGCTGGCTTCCGACATGGAACATCGCCGGCAAATGGTCGGTAGACCAGGAGGATTTCTTCGAAAAGCTGATGCCGACGTTCTCGACACTCGCCCTGCGCGTTTCTTACTCGCTGACAGCCGACCGCGGCCCGTCGTGGGTCAGCAACTCGACCGTAACGATATATCCGACATCACCGTGGCGCGGCGATACCGACATTACGGAACCGGGTCTGGCAATATCGGCAATCGAGAACTCGGAGCTGACATACGAGAAGAAACACGAATTGAACGTAGGTCTCGACATGGGATTCTTCAACAACCGCATATCGTTGTCGATCGACGCCTACAAACGCAACAACTTCGACCTCATAGGCAACACGATCACCATGGGTCTGGGCGGATTCATCAACAAGTACGGAAACGTCGCAGCCATGAAATCGAACGGTGTAGAGCTGTCGCTCTTCACACGTAACATTCAGCGCAAGGATTTCTCATGGGAGACAAGTTTCATCTTCTCCTGGATGAAAAATACGGTCACGCGCCTCGATACGCTCACACGCACCATCGACTTCCTGACCGGAACTGGTTACTCGATGGAGGGTTATCCGCGCGGATCGCTCTTCTCGCTGAATTTCCAGGGACTTGACAGCATGGGTATCCCGACATACAAACTCGGCGACGGCACGATAACCTCGACCGGTGTCAATTTCCAGGGTAGGGCCGAAGAGGCAGGACTGATATACGAAGGCCCGTGCGATCCGACATACACCGGAAGCTTCGGCAACATATTCCGTTACAAGGGATTCACGCTCAATATATTCATAACATATTCGGGCGGCAACAAGGTACGCCTCGACCCCATCTTCGCAAGCAGTTATTCGGACCTCACGGCTACGCCGCGTGAGTTCGCCGACCGATTCATCAATCCCGGCGACGAAAAACGCACGAACATACCGGTCATAGCCAGCTCCCGCCAGGTCAACGAGATTCCGAACCTGTACATAGCATACAACTCTTACAACTACAGCTCGGAGCGCGTGGCCAAAGGTGACTTCATACGAATGAAGGAGATATCGCTGACATACGATTTCCCGAAATCGATAGCATCGAAGCTCCGAATGAGCGGACTGTCGCTCAAACTGCAGGCGACGAACCCCTTCCTGATCTACTCCGACAAGAAACTGCAGGGACAGGATCCGGAGTTCTTCAACACCGGAGGTGTAGCCACACCGATGCCGAAGCAGTTCACCATGACACTCAGAGTAAGTTTCTAAAGAATACCTGAAGAACCATGACAAACATAAAGAAAATATTGTTCAGCATATTGGTGGCTTGTTCGAGCCTGTGCCTGCTTCCCGCATGCGGGGAGTTCCTCGACGAGCTGCCCGACAACCGTGCGGAACTCGACACGGAGGAGAAAATCTACAAGTTGCTGGTATCCGCCTACTCCGACCGTTCGTTCACCCGCATGTGCGAATTGTCTTCGGATAATGTGGACGACATGGGCGAAGACTTCGACTCATGGAGGCTTCTGGAGCAGATAGCCTTGTGGACAGATATTATCGACGCGGAAAACGAAAGCAACCAGAACATCTGGGAAAACTACTTCACCGCCATAGCACATGCCAACACGGCCCTCGAAGCAATCGAGAACCTCGGCACGCCCGCTACTCTGCTGCCGGCCAAGGGCGAAGCACTCATGTGCCGCGCATATTCATACTTCTGCCTGTCGCTGATGTACTGCCTGCCATACCACCCCGAAAAGAGTTCGGAGTACCTCGGACTGCCCTACCTGACCGAGCCGGAAACCACGCTCAACCCGAAATACGAGCGCGGGACACTCAAGGAGGTTTACGAGCACATCGCCGAAGATATCGAGGAAGCGCTTCCGCTGATAGACGACAGTGCATACTCGGTGCCCAAATACCACTTCAACCGCAGTGCCGCATACGCATTCGCCGCCCGTTTCTATCTATATTACATGAAATGGGACCGCGTCATCGAGTGCGCCAACGAGGTTCTCGGCAATGACCCCTCACTCGTACTCCGCGACTGGACCGACGCAGCGAAGGTCGATTGGGGCCGCCAGGCTTTCGACTACATAGACTCGTCGCACGAGTTCAACCTGATGCTCATAGCGACGGTTTCGAACAACGGCAATCTCTTCAATGCATGGAGCCATACCGGTTCGCGGTTCACTCACAACTACCGCATATCGAAACATGAGACGTTCCGTGCAAAACGGCCGATGGGAGGCCGCTACGACATCGGCGGAAACATGACAATGACCATGTATCAGTACGAACCGTACCACAACGACAACTGCATGAAGATATACATGCCCAAATGGCCGTCGCAGTGGGAAGTAACCGACGCCGTCACGGGCGTAGGCATAGGACGTTCGACCATGGTAGCCTTTACGACCAATGAGACCCTGCTGTGCCGTGCCGAGGCATACATACATCTCAAGCAATACGATTTGGCCGTAGCGGACCTCGATGCCTGGAACTGCTCATACTACAAGGTCGGACAGGACGGTGTAGAACATCTTACCCGCGAGCGTATCAATGACGTTTACGGAAATCCAGATTCCGAAAACTACATTGCCGAGTACACTTCGGCGGCTCCCACCTCGCGCAAGCCTCTCCACCCCCACGGATTTACCATTGAGCCCGGCGAGCAGGAGTACATGATACAATGTCTGCTGTTCTGCCGCCGAATAG
>DXGW01000175.1 GCA_019113665.1 Candidatus Alistipes excrementipullorum | reverse complement strand
CATCGCATCGAGGAAGTCGACAGTCTGCCGTCTGTTGAGCCCTATCTCGCCGAGACACTTGACGTCGCATTCGAGCAGGTCGCGCAGGATCATCGCGTTGTCGGCCGACATTACGGCCGAATGCAGCGGCGGTACGGTCGTGAAGAGTCCTTCGCGCATGTCGAACAACGCTCCGTGCGTATATTCGTTGCCGGGGCAGAACCCCAGGAAACGGCTCAGGTTGGCCAGGAACCAGAGGTGGAAATTGGCCACTCCCTCCTTTGCGTCGTCGAGAGCCTCGACCGAACCCCAGGCAAAGTCGAAAAGGTCGGGGTTGGGTTCGCTCTCCTTTACCAGACGGTACAAAACCTCTGCCATGAAGAGCGCGATCGTGGTCTTGCGTATGTCGAATGGGAGTGTCTGCAGTACGATCCCGCTGTGTACCTCACGGAACCGGTGCATCTCCATTCGCAGCGATTCGAGACCCTCGAACTCGACGGCGAACATCGGCTGGAAAAGTGCCGATTTCGACCCGTGCCCGCGCGACGAGCGTATGCCCTGCACCATGTAGCTGCGGCGTCCGCCGACATCGGTCAGCAGATGGGCGACCATCGACGATTCGCCGTACTTCAGCGTGTTGAGGACTATGCCGCGGGCCTTGTAACTCTTCATTCTGCCTTGACGAATTCAATGGCTGTCCAGCCTTCGTTTTCCCTGCGTTGCACCTCCTGCATGTCTAACGTTCTTGCGGCCTCCGATATTGCGCCGGCATCTTCGGTGAGGAATCCGCTCATGACGATGCGGCCGCCGGCGTTGAGCATGGCTGCATACGACGGCATGTCGTGCAGGAGTATGTTGCGGTTGATGTTTGCCACGATGACGTCGTAATGCCGCCCCTCGACTGCCCCGACATCGCCGAGTATGGGGGATATGCATTCCGCAACGTTGTTTGCTGCGATGTTGTCGGCGCAGTTGCCGAATGCCATCTCGTCGATGTCGACGGCGTCGACATGTGCCGCTCCGGACTTGGCGGCCAGAATGGCGAGCACCCCGGTGCCGCAGCCCATGTCCAGAACCTGCTTCGCCTTCAGCTCCATTCCGAGCATCGTCTCGACCATCAGCCGTGTGGTGACATGGTGCCCCGTGCCGAAAGACATGTTCGGCATGATTACGAGCTCCATGTCGCCGTATTCGGGTCGCGGTTCATGGAACGGTGCGCGCACTATCACGCGGCCGTCGATCTCAACCGGCTCGAAATCGCTCTCCCATACGGCATTCCAGTTGCGCTGACCTATGAGCGTGTATTCCTGTCCGCCGATTCCGTATCGGCCGAGCATCTTGTCGACATCGGCCCTGCATTCAGCGAGCTCCTTTTCCGGAATATATGCCTTGAGATCCCTCCCTTCGGCCGAAAAGCTCTCGAAGGGGTAGTCGGCCAGCTCGGCAACTATTATTTCGGCCGTCTCCTCGTCCGCAACGGTCATGCTCAGTTCGACGTAATCCATATCCGTTGAATGATATTATGTAAAATTCGCTATCTTTGTAGAGGCAAATTTAGGATAAAAAATCCGAAAAGCCTTGGCTGTTCTCCCTCTTTTCGTGGCGGGAGAGCGCTTTTGAACCCGAACGACAATGGCCGAGAATACAGCAAAATGGGACGCTGCGGCAAAGCGTTACCGTACATACATAAAATTCGAGAGGAATCTTTCGGACAATACGGTCGATTCATACGTGCGTGACCTGCGGGATTTCGCGCACTTCATTCTGCGCATGTACGACGTTCCGCCTCAAAAGGTCGAGTCGCAGATGATCGAGCGTTTCATGTGCCATGTTTTCGACCGCGGAAGCGAACGCAGCTCGCAGGCGCGCTGCCTGAGCAGCATCAAGAGTTTCTACAACTATCTGCTTGTGACCGATGCCATATCGGCCTCGCCGGCCGAGTTCGTCGATACGCCCAAGTTCGGCCGTCAGCTGCCCGATACGCTGACCACCGACGACATCGACCGCATAATCGCATCGGTCGACGCCTCCACGGTCAAGGGACGGCGCGACAGGGCCATGCTTGAGGTGCTCTATTCGTGCGGGCTGCGCGTGTCGGAGCTCATATCGCTGCGTATGTGCGACCTCTTTTTCGGTGAAGGCTATATTCGTGTCATCGGCAAGGGCGACAAGCAGCGTCTGGTCCCCCTGAGCCCGGTCGCGCGTGAGAGGATACAGCTGTATCTCGACGAGCGGGGGACGGCCGCCTCGGGCGAGGAGACCGTTTTCCTGAACAACCGCGGCCGCAGCCTTACGCGTGTCATGGTCTTTACGGTCATAAAGCAGGCGGCGCTCCGTGCCGGCATAGACAAGCATATCAGCCCCCATACCTTCAGGCACTCATTTGCCACCCATCTGCTGGCCGGCGGGGCAAGCATACGCCAGGTGCAGGAGCTGCTCGGCCATGAGAATATCTCGACTACCGAGATATACACCCATCTCGATGCCGGCCGTCTGCGCGAGACGGTCGAGAAACTGGAGGAGCAGTAGACGTTTGCCCTGACCACAACAAACAAATCCCGCCGATTTATCGGCGGGATTTGTTTGTTTGCCGGCGTTTGCACGTCAGAAGAACTTGATCTGCTTGCCCTCGATTGCCGAGAGGATATTGTTGGCGGCCGACGAGGCTCCGATACGGAACAGGTCCGTCGTGATCCACTCGTCACCGAGTATCTCCTTGACAATAGTATAGTAGAGAACAGCCTCCTGCGGCGTGCGTACACCTCCTGCGGCCTTGAAACCGACCTTGCGGCCTGTCTTCTCGTAGTAGTCCTTGATGGCGTGGCACATGACCACGGCAGCTTCGGGCGTTGCGGCCACGTCTATCTTGCCGGTCGAAGTCTTCACGAAGTCGGCACCGGCCTCCATCGACAGCAGCGAGGCCTTGCGTATGAGTTCGGGCGTCTTGAGGGCTCCCGACTCGATTATCACCTTCAGCACCACGTCGCTGCCGGCCTCCTTGCGCAGAACCTCCACTTCGTTGGCGGCTTCATCGTAGTGGCCCTTGAGCATCTTGCCGACATTGAGTACTATGTCCACCTCGTCGGCGCCGTTCTCTACGGCCATGGCCACTTCGAGGCTCTTAACCTCGAGGAATGTCTGTGCGGCGGGGAATCCGCCGGCTACGCTCGTAATACGCATGGGCGAATCGCCAACGGCGAGTCCTACCGTCTCGACGAATGACGGATAGATGCATATCGAGGCCACGTTTGGAATTTCGGGGTACTTGTCATAGAATTCTACGGCTTTCTTCGCGAATTCCGTGACGGATTCGTCCGAATCGTTGCATGACAGCGTCGTCAGATCTATTGATGAATAACAGAATTTGTAGACCTCCGTATTTTCATTCTTCTCGGCGGCTGCTTTCATCTTCGCCACCTCTTCGGCTACCTGCGCTTCGCTTTGTGCAGGAGCATATTTTTCCAGACGGTTTGCGTATTCCATAACTGATATGGTTTTAACGGTTTGTATTCTTATAAATACAAATATAGAAATTTTTTTGAGAAAGAACAAAACGGATATTTTTTGTCCGGCCGGCTCTGTCCGTAACCTTCGCTACAAAATACGGACGGTACCCCTTTGCGAGGTACCGTCCGTATTTATCGTGACCTTGGCAGTCTGTTAGTAGAGAGCTGCGAGGTTTACGTCCTTCTTGGCCTTTGCCTCGAGCGAAGGATCCTTCGAGATTGCGCTGTTGAGCTGAGCCTTTGCGTTGTTCAGGTTACCCTCCTTGACAGCGATAACGGCACGCAGGTAGTCGGCCTTGGCCGAGTTGTCGTTAGCGATGCTGTTCTTGGCGGCAGCCAGATCGCCGTTCATGATCTGAGCGATGGCAGCGTTGTAACCCGTGAGCTTCGGAGCGGCCTTTGCATAGTCGCCTTCAGCTGCATATACCAGAGCCTGAGTCTGTGCGTCGGCAGCCTTTGCATACTCCTTGGCCTTCTCAACGTCGCCGTTTGCCAGGTAGGCGAGAGCGAGGTTGTTGTTCAGCTCGGCCGAGTTGCCGCCGGCCTTGACTGCGTTCTGGAATGCTGCGAGAGCTTTGGCGTTCTCACCAGCCTCAGCGTAAGCCAGACCGAGGTTGTTGTATGCACGGGCGTCGTTATATTTTGCTGATGCGTACTCCAGAGCAGCGACTGCGCACTCGGGCTTTGCCTCTGCGATGTGGAGGAGTTCCTCGAGGTCGAGTTCCTTGAAGTCGCCGGCCTTAACCAGTGCAAGCATCTCGTCGTCGGTCTTGCCGGTGATGTCGGCGCTGTTGACGATCTGTGCACGACGGAGCTGCGGCAGGATCTCCTTCTTCAGTGTTCCGTATACGGCCGAGAGGTTCTTGATCTCCTTCTCGCGCTGAGCCGACGAGTCGTACTGGCTCAGAACTTGGAGAATGATCTCCTTGTCCTCGATGTTCGAAGCGGCAACAGCCTCCTTGAAGCCTTCCCAGTCCTCACCGTACGAAGCGGCGTCGATCTGCAGACCTGCGTCGGCCAGCAGCTTCTCGATAGCCTTCTTACCGGACTCGCTACGTGCGCTCGAGAGCTTGTCGTTGAACTTCTCCGGACCATCGGGCGAAGCGTAACCGTTTACATATACGCTCTGCGTAGCACGGTCATTGGCCTTGTTCTCGGCAACCTTGGCCTCGAGGTTCTCGAGCTCTTCGGTCTTGATGGCCTTCTTCTCAACCTTCGAGCTGTTGATCTTGTAGAGGATGTCGGCCTTGGTAACTACCGTGGTAACGTTCTTGTAGTCGTTGGCAGCAACCTGCATGTTGTCGGCGTAGTCGAGATCCTTCTGAAGGGTGTTCAGGCCCTTGGCGATCGTACGGCCGAACGACTTGGTGAGAGCAGCTGCCTCGGCACCGCCCTTGGCCAGAACCTCAGCCTCCTCCTTGGTCGGGAGAGCGCCGGTGTTGGCGTTTACGAGCGTGAACTCCTTGCACGGACCGCTGGGGCACTTAACCTCGACGCGGAGCTGGAGCTCGCACTGCTGCATGCGTTCGTCGTAGGGGAACTCTACGCTGTACGAGTACGAACCGCCGTTCTCGTTTACAACCGTATAGTTGTCCTTTACTTTCGAGCCCTGAAGACATTTGGTCGGAGCTGCGACTTCGCCTCCCTCGAATACGATTACCGGAGTAACTTTCAGTACGGCATTCTTGTCGAAATACTTCGCGGGGAAGTTGACGTTGATGTCGGCCGCGATCTTGCCGTTGTTGAGAACCAGAACCTCGGGATTG
>DXGW01000174.1 GCA_019113665.1 Candidatus Alistipes excrementipullorum | reverse complement strand
ATCATGGACGAACTCGGCTGCGTATACGACCCTTCGCAGGTTGGCCTTTTCCTGTGGGGACGTGTGCCGGCAAGTGCCGTAGATGCGGCGCACATGGCCGACAAACTGCTGTATGAGGCCGATGTCTTCGTGACCCCGGGTTTCGTGTTCGGCAGCAACGGCAACGACTACATTCGCATATCGCTGTGCGCCACGCGCGAGCGTATGGAGGAGGCTTTGGAGAGAATAATTAAAATGAAAAAAGATATTTGACCATGGAACTTTCAGCAATAACTTTCGAGGGCGTCGATCCGAAACGCCCGATGGTGATCGCCGGCCCGTGCAGTGCCGAGACCGAAGAACAGGTGCTTACGACGGCCCGCCGTCTTGCCGACCGGGGTGTGAAGATTTTCCGTGCCGGTGTCTGGAAGCCGCGTACGAAACCGGGAGGCTTCGAGGGCGGCGGCGAACCTTGTCTCGAATGGCTCAAGCGTGTGAAGAGCGAACTTGGCATGTATACGGCCGTGGAGGTTGCCAATGCACGCCATGTGAAGGCTTCGCTCGATGCCGGTATCGACATATTGTGGATCGGGGCCCGCACGTCGGCCAATCCTTTTGCCGTGCAGGAGATTGCCGACGCACTGAAAGGTGTGGACGTGACCGTGCTGGTGAAAAATCCCGTGAACCCCGACCTCGAATTGTGGATCGGGGCGCTCGAAAGGCTCTACAATGCCGGGATACGGCGTCTCGGCGCCATTCACCGCGGTTTCAGCGAATATGACAAGTCCCTCTACCGCAATGCCCCGCAATGGCATATACCGATAGAGTTGCACCGCCGTCTGCCGACGCTGCCCATATTCTGCGACCCGAGCCACATGGGCGGACGCCGCGAACTGATAGCACCGCTTTCGCAGGAGGCTATGGACCTCGGTTTCGACGGACTCATCATCGAGTCGCACTGTGATCCAGACTGTGCCTGGAGCGACAAGAACCAGCAGGTTACGCCCGAATCGCTGTCGCTCATTCTCGAACACCTTGTCATACGCGACACGATGCAGACGACCGAGAGCCTGGCCGAGCTGCGTCGCGAAATAGACAAGCTCGACAACGAACTGTTGTCCCTGTTGTCGAAGCGAATGCGCATATCCCGCGAGATAGGACAATACAAGAAGGAGCACAACATGCCGGTGCTTCAGGCGCAACGTTATGACGAGATACTTAACAAGCGCGGGGCGCAGGCCGTTGAACTTGACCTCGATCCTGAATTCATAAAGACCGTCCTGCGGGCGATTCACGAGGAGTCTGTACAGGTGCAGATGAAACTGATAAACGGTTGATTGCGTATGAAGACTTTGATTGTAGGCGTGGGACTCATAGGCGGTTCGTTTGCCATCGCACTGCGCAAATACGGGCTGTCGGATTCGATCCTCGGAGTCGAGGCGTCGCCTGAAAATGCTGCCGAGGCGTTGAAACTCGGCCTCGTGGACCGTATCGTGTCGCTCGACGAAGGTGTCGCCGAGGCTGACCTCGTAGTGTTGGCCGTTCCGGTTGACGATATACCGCTGCTGGCCGTCAAGTTGCTGAACAGGGTGCGGCCGGACCAGACGGTGATGGACATGGGATCGATCAAGAGCGAACTTTGCGAGGTGATCTCGCAGCACCCGCACCGTGACCGCTTTGTCGCCACCCACCCGATGTGGGGTACGGAATACAGCGGCCCGGCGGCAGCCCGCAACGATGCTTTTACGGGACGTACTGTCGTCCTGCTCGAACGTGAACGTACAGCCCCGGACGCGCTGGCGCTCGTCGAGCGTCTGTACGATACCGTCGGAATGCACAAGATATACATGGACAGCGGCGAGGATCACGACCTGCATGCTGCTTACGTGTCGCACATCTCGCATGTTACGTCGTTTGCACTGGCGCTGACGGTCCTCGAAAAAGAGCGTGAAGAACAGCACATATTCGACCTTGCGGGCGGCGGTTTCGAGAGTACGGTGCGTCTTGCCAAATCGTCATCGAAGACATGGGTCCCCATTCTCCTGAAGAACAAGTACAATGTCCTTGATGTCCTGCGCGAACATATTCATCAGCTTCAGATCATGCGCAAGATGATCGAAGCCGATGATGCCGCCGGCCTTGAAAAGGCGATGCAAAGGGCCAATTCGATACAGCGGATAATAAAATGAGTCCGGATATTCATGCTGAGAGCCCGGATCCTTTCGAGGGTCCGGGCTCCGTATCGTACATGTGCCGGCGGTATCAGTAGCCGAGTATGCGCATCATCGAGCGGTATGACTGCTCTTTGGCGAAAAGACGTGTGTAGTATTCGTTGTCGTCCTTGTCGCGGTCGATGATGATGTGCTTGGGAGAGGGTATGAGGCAGTGCTGTATGCCTCCGAACCCGCCGAGCGCCTCCTGGTATGCTCCCGTATGGAAGAAACCGATGTACTGGGTGTTGCCGGCTTCGAGTTTCGGAAGGAAGATTGCGTTGGTGTGTGCCTCGGAATTGTAGAAGTCCTCGCTGTCGCATGTGAGACCTCCGAGGAATACGCGCTGATACTCCTTGTCCCAGTTGTTGATCGGCAACATGATGTAGCGCTGGTTGATTCCCCAGGTATCGGGCAATGTGGTGATGAAGGAGCTGTCGATCATGTACCAGAACTCGCGGTCGTTCTGCTGTTTCTGGTTGACTATCGAGTAGAGCGTGGCGCCGCTCTCGCCGACGGTGAACGATCCGAATTCGGTGAAGATGTCGGGCTCCGGAATGCCGTTTGACTCGCAGATGTGTTTGATCTGGGCAACAATCTCCTCCGACAGATATTCGTAATCGTAGTCGAAGTTGAGCGAGCTCTTGATCGGGAATCCGCCTCCGATGTTCAGACTGTCGAGCTCGGGACAGATGGCCTTCAACTGGCAATATACGTTGATGCACTTGGCCAGCTCGTTCCAGTAGTACGACGTGTCCTTGATTCCGGTATTGATGAAGAAGTGCAGCATCTTGAGCTGGAACTTCTTGTTCTTCTGTATCTTGGCCTTGTAGAAGTCGATTATTTCATTGTAGCGGATACCCAGGCGCGACGTATAGAAGTCGAACTTCGGTTCCTCCTCGCACGCTATGCGTATGCCGACCTTGCATTTCTTGGTGAATACGTCCTCGTAGAGGTCGAGCTCCTCCTTGTTGTCAATGACGGGAATAGTGTTCTCGAAGCCGTCGTTTACGAGCTGGGCGATGTTCTCCACATACTGCGGACGCTTGAATCCGTTGCAGATGATATAACGGTCCTTGTCGATGATTCCGCTGTCATACAGCGAGTTGATGATGTGAATGTCGTATGCCGACGACGTTTCGAGATGAATGTCGTTCTTGAGAGCCTCCTCCAGTACGAATGAGAAGTGGCTCGACTTGGTGCAATAGCAATAGTTGTATGAACCTTTGTAGTCGGTCTTGGCCATGGCTACATTGAAAAGGCGCTTGGCACGGTTGATCTGTTGTGAGATCTTCGGAAGATAGGTTATCTTCAGCGGGGTTCCGTACTGTTTGATGATCTCCATGAGCGGAATTCCGTAGAAATTCAGTTCGTTGTCAGTGACGGTGAATTCGTCCTGCGGGAAATCGAACGTCTGTTCAATCAAGTCGATGTACTTGTTTTTCATTTCTCGATCGCTGTCTTTTTTTTAATCCGGCCGAGCTACATCTCCAAAAAAATGTCAAAGTAGCTCGTCTACTTTCATGAAATTATCGGGGTGCAAAGTATGTAAATATTTTTGACATAGACAACGTTTTATATAATAAATGTGTGCCTGTATTGGTTTTTTATGCAAAAAAGTGTAATTTTGAACGAATTTTTCAGGTTATGATCGATTCTGTTATCATTGAATATTTGAAGCACAATCGCCGGCTTGTAGTCCCGAAGCTGGGCGCTTTTCTTGTAAAGGAGCCCGACGGGGCTGTCGTATTTTCGGAACTGTTGCGCGGTGACGACGGCGTGTTGCGCGGCCTGATCAAGGCGCGCGGCGTGGGCGACATCGAGGCTGCCGGCGTGATTGACCGTTTCGTGTTCGAGGTGCGTCATGCTCTCGACAGCGGCCGTAAGTATGAAATAGGTGATTTCGGTACGCTGCAGCGCGGTGAAAACGGCATAATATCATTCCGCATGTCGCGTCCTGCCACCTCGCGTGTGCAGAATGCCGCCGTGGCGGCCAATCGTCCGGACAGTGTCGCTCAGGAGGCAACTGGTGCGCTCCAGCAGGCTCCGGATACTCGTGTGCGTCCCAGAAACAGGAAACCGAGGCGTACGGACATGTTCCTCATCGTTGCCGTGCTGATCGCCATTGCGGCCGTAGCGGTAATGGTGTACGGATATGTGCGGGCCAACCGTGAGGACGGTACCACGCTCAAGGAGATGTTCATACCCGAAACGACTACGTCGGACGATCCCGTAACCGAACCGACGGAGGCGGCCGATATGCTTCCGGAAGAAGGCGCTGCCGAAAAGTAACGGACGTGCCGCAGCCGGGAGAATCGAATGATAATTTTTGAAACCCAGACAGATGACGGACTTAACATCGGTAAAACAGAGATTCGGCATAATAGGCAATTCTGAATTGCTTGACCGCGCTCTCGAAGTGGCTTTGCGCGTTGCCCCGACCGACTTGTCGGTACTTGTAACCGGCGAGAGCGGTGTGGGCAAGGAGTTCTTCCCGCAGGTCATACATGCCTATTCTGCCCGAAAGCATAACAAATATATAGCCGTGAACTGCGGCGCCATACCCGAAGGTACCATCGATTCCGAACTTTTCGGCCATGAGAAGGGCTCCTTTACGGGTGCAACCGATTCCCGCAAGGGGTATTTCGAGGAGGCCGACGGCGGAACCATATTCCTCGATGAGGTGGCCGAGCTTCCATTGTCGACGCAGGTGCGTCTGCTGCGCATATTGCAGACCGGCGAGTTCATGCGTGTTGGGTCGGCCAAGGTGCAGAAGACGAACGTGCGAGTCGTGGCTGCGACGAACAACAACCTTATGCAGTCGATTACGGCCGGAAAGTTCCGAGAGGACCTTTACTACCGCCTCAATACGGTGCCCATAACAGTTCCCGCATTACGGGAGCGCCCCGAGGACATATATCTGCTGTTCCGCAAGTTCGCCAGCGATGTGGCCGTGCAGTACCGCATGCCGGCGATAACGCTCGATGCCGATGCGCGGTCGATGCTTGAGCACTACGGTTGGCGCGGTAATATCCGCCAGCTCAAGAACGTGGCGGAGCAGATCTCGGCCGTCGAGGAGTCGCGCGTGATCACGGCGGCAATACTGGCCAAATATTTGCCCGACCAGCAGCAGACCTCATCGCCGAGCGTCATGGGGGCTGCCAGAATGGAGGACATGAATACCGAGCGTGAACTGTTGTACAAGGTGCTCTTCGACATGCGTAATGACATCAACGACCTGAAGCGTATGATGACGGAGATGCGTATGGGCATGTCGCCGACGGCTGTGCCGACGACCGAACATACTCACCACGATGTCATAGGATTGCTGCCTACGAAGACACAAAGCGCTCCTGCCGACGATTATGTCGAGAGCGAAGTGGTTGACGACCAGCCGCGCGAGCTGACCAAGGCCGATGTCCAGCGAGAGCAGATCATTCGCGCATTGCGCCGCCATAACGGGCGCCGCAAGGACGCTGCGGCCGAACTCTTCATGTCGGAGAGGACATTATACCGTAAAATAAAGGAACTCGGAATCGACGACAAGTTGTAATGACCATGAAACCCGATATTCTTGAAATATGTTTCTGCTCGTTTTTCCTGCTTGTATTCGTGACGTATGCCGTACTGGAGGCTGTCAAGATATATAAACTGAAAAGCGGTGCATGGCAGGGCATCATTGCCGTCAAAAGCGGTAAGTTCCTGAGTGTGACTTCTTGCGTTCTGTTTTGCTGTTATGTCGTTCCGGGTGTGGCATATATCGCTCTGGGGTTGGTACTTTGGGGCGTGACATGGCTTGTTCTCGGAGTGCTGGCTTTTTACGAGGCCATGTTCTCCCGTCGTTACAGGTTTATTTTGACGGAACGGAGAGTCCTGTCGAATTTCCTGTCGTCGTGGAGATATGACCGTATCGCAGGCGTGAGCTATTCGGCCGAAGAGGGCTGTGCCGTGTTTGTCGACGTACGGAACAGACGTGTCGTTATGAAGATGAGCGCCAAGGAGTACTCGCTTCTGGCCGGAAACCTGCGCAAGAGAGTTAAAAACGTGAAATGATTATGAAAAGAACGATATTTTTGATAATTACTGCTGCCGTGGCCGCCATAAGCGGCTGTACGGTCAAGTATTCTCTGTCAGGCGCTTCGATACCGCCCGAGGCAAAGACATTCAGCGTGGCCTATTTCCCGAACAACGCCCCGATGGTTGCGCCGATATTGAGTTCGACATTGACAGATGCCCTTGTGGACAAGTTCTCGCGTCAGACCCGTTTGGTGCAGGTCAGCGAGGGTGGCGATTTCGCATTCGAGGGAGAAATTACGGGATATTCGTCGACGACGGCTTCGGTGTCGAGCGACGACTATGCACTGCAGAACCGTCTGACCATCACGGTGAAGGTCCGGTTTACCAATGTCATAGACGAGAAGCAGTCTTTCAACAAGAGTTTCTCGGCATATGCCGACTATGACTCTACACGACTGCTTACCGAGGTTGAGAGCGAACTCATTACCGAGATTGTCGAACAATTGGTGACGGATATTTTCCAGGCTGCGGCCTCGAACTGGTAACAGGTGCGTGACATGTCAGATTTCAAGGAGTACATGGCAACAGGCGGGGCATGCGGTCCCGTTTCCGACGAGGAACTCGATCGCCTGATAAGCGAGTACGAGTGGTTTTCCACGGCCCGCATGATACGTTCGCATCAGCGCGGCGTCGTAAGTTCGCGCCTTGCGGTGACATCTGCGAGCCGATCGGTCTCTTCTCTCGACATGAAAAGGATCGATTTTGGCTGTGACGGAGATGCCGACAACGAGCGGCTGATAGAGCGTTTCCTGCAACTCGACAATTACCGCATTGTAGCTGATGATGGTGCTGATGATGAGCAGATTAGCACCGAGGCGCAACTCTCGGACGAGGACGATGTCGTCAGTGAGGAACTTGCCGAAGTATATCTCGCTCAGGGGCTTGTTGACGAGGCCAAAGCAATCTATCGCAAATTAAGTTTGTTAAATCCGGAAAAAAGTGTTTACTTTGCCGAACTTATTGACAATATAGATAAAACGGAAAAACAAATAAATTAAATCATAAGGAATATGTTATACACTTTTTGTATTGTTTTGATTCTGATTGCGAGCGTTTTGGTAATTCTCGCGGTATTGGTTCAGAGCCCCAAGAGCGGTATGGCTGCCAACTTCGGTGCTTCGAACCAGGTCATGGGTGTCCGTCAGACTGCCGACTTCCTCGAGAAGTTCACGTGGACAATGGCCGTAGCTATTTTGGTATTGAGCCTCGTTGCTACATTGGCTATGGATCGTGATATTGCAGCCCAGAGTTCGTCGAGCCTCTCGAAAGACGCGCAGACCCTTATCGAGAAAACCACTGCCGACGAGACGGCAATGCCTCAGATGGAACTCCCCGCAGCCGAGGAGCAGCCTGCGGCGACTACCGAGGAGCCCGCTGCAGCCGAGAACAAATAATATCGGAATCAAGTCATACCGAAACGGACGCCTGCAACAGGCGTCCGTTTTTTTGTGATTTCACGTTATGGCGTTATTCTGTCGTATCGGCACGTGACCGGATTATGATCTCAATCAGCCGGTCGAGCATGGTGTCCCGGCCTGACAGGTAGTCGGCGGCTACATAGGGTATGACTATGTCGGGTTGGAGTACGCCGTCTGCGGCTCGCGTGTACTCGTCGATCTCGACCGTCGATACCGAAGTCTCGATAAACCGGTCAGAACCATCTGCTTTCCGTAATCCGTATTTATACTGCAGTGTGCAAACAGACTTTCCGGCGTAGTAATTATGAGGCAATCGAAAATTAGTGGCAATCTAACCTGTACAGCGTTTTGTTACAACTAAAATCATGCCCTGACTTGCATTTTGCCTGTGGTCACGATTACGTATGCGTGCTTCATTGAATATGAAGCACTGTCCATGGTCTGCGGTCAGCCCCGATTCTGTAATCAGGCGTTTTCCTTCTCGCTCTTGCGGGTATTGGCGTTGATGTAGCGGTTGATGGCCTGTGCCAGGCGGTTCGGGTCGATGTCACGGCGCAACTGGCCGTTGTGGGCTATGGATATGCCGCCAGTCTCCTCGGAAACGACAATTATGATCGCATCGGAAATTTCGCTCAGTCCGATTGCCGCACGGTGACGCGTGCCGTATGATTTGGGTACGTCGCTTTGCGTAACCGGAAGTATGCATTTCGCTGCAACTATGCGGTTGTCGTTGATGACGACAGCCCCGTCGTGCAGCGGAGCATTCTTGAAAAATATGTTCTTGAGAAGAGACTGTGAAACCGTCGCGTTCAGTGCTATGCCCCCTTCGGTTATAAGGGTCAGGTCGCTGCGCTGCCCGATGACGATGAGCGCGCCGGTCTTCGTCTCGGCCATGTCGCGGCATGCGGCTACTATCGGAGCGGTGTCGAGTTGCTCCCCGTGCTGCTGGCTGAATATGCGTGTGATGAAGCCCAACTCTTTCTGGCGCATGCCTATTATCTGGAGGAACCGGCGTATCTCCGGCTGGAATATTATGAACAGCGCGATGACTCCGACACTGATTATCTGACCGAGTATGCCCGACAGAAGCTCCATGTTCAGAGCCTTTACGATAACCCAGGTCAGGTATACGAATATTATTCCCGTAAGGATATATTGGGCATTCGTACCTTTGGTTGCACGGTAGATGCCGAACATCAGCGTGGTAACCAGCAGAATGTCGATGAAGTCGATGATCGAAAAAGGTATGAATCCCATCTTGTCCAGTCGTTAATCGACTACAAAGGTAAAAAAAGATACCGACACTGCAACGTGTCGGTATCTTTTTTAATCAAGCCTGGTTTTGTGGCGTTATTTCGATTTTTTCTCTGCGGCGTAGAGCTCGTTGAACTTGGCAAGAACCTGGTCGGTTATGTCGAGAGCCTGCTCTGCATCGAGAAGGGCCGAGGCATTGATGACCATCTTGTATTTCTTGTCGGCATTGACAGCCTGTACCGAACGCAGAAGCAGGTCGTTCATGCGGTTGGAGAAAACGAAATTCTCCTCGTCGAGAGTCTGAGCCTCTTTCTGTACTGCGGTCTGATGGCTTGCGGCCTTCTTTTCGAGAGCCTCCTGCTGTGCCTGTGCGTCGCGGGTAGTAATCAGGCCCTTCTGGTATTTCTCCTGAAGCTGGGCTGCCTGGTACTGGAGGTCCTGAGCCTTTTTGTCCCAGCTCTTCTGGGCTTTTTCGGTCTTGTCCTTCAGGGCTACGCCTTCGCTTTTGTACATCTCACTTTCGGTGAATACCTTGTCGGTGTTTACATAGGCGATGTCGCCGCCTTCGATGACGGTTGTGGTCTCGGCAGCTTCACTCGACTCTTTTTTCTCGCCCTCCTTGCAGGCGGACAGGCAGACTGCTGCTAACAGCGCAGCGAAAAGAATTTTTTTCATAGTGTATATATCAGACGTTTTTGTAAAATTTACACGTTAGACCACAAAGGTAGAAAAATTATATTTATTTTTGTCAATCGTATTGTTAATTTTGAAGATATGTATGAATATATACGCGGTACGATAGCCGAGGTCGCTCCTGCATATGCGGTTGTCGAGGCCGCCGGTGTCGGATACTTCGTAAACATATCGCTGCAGACATACTCGCAGATCGAAAACATGCACGAAACAAAGCTTTTCGTGCATTATGTTGTCCGCGAGGACGCACAGACGCTGTTCGGCTTTGCCACGAAGAAGGAACGCGACCTTTTCCGGCTGTTGATAAGTGTCTCCGGCGTTGGCGGCAATACGGCACGCATGATCCTTTCGACCTACTCGACATCGGAACTGCAGAATATCATTGCCACGGGTAATGCCGTGCTGCTGAAGAATGTAAAGGGGCTCGGACTGAAGACGGCCCAGAAGATAATTGTCGAGTTGAGCGGTAAGATGCTCGACCTTAACGATGCGGACATGGCCGTAACGGCCGTGGCTGGCGGCAATGAGACGCACGATGAGGCTCTGGCCGCACTGATGATGCTCGGCTTTACGAAAACAGCCTCCGAAAAGGTGCTGGGTCAGATACTTAAGGCCGACCCTGCAATTTCGGTCGAAGAGGCCGTACGCGACGCCCTGAAGCGGTTGTGATGAATTTATCGAAGAAAAATTGGCCCCGTATGCAATAAAATGCTTAAATTTGTACGTTTATAGGCTATGAATGTAAAAGTTGCGATAACCGTTTTGTCGGGAGTGTTGATGTTGACGGGCTGCAAGCAGGACGAGGATACCTTGACCACGCAGCAGACTTCGATCGTCAATTATCTCGAATCGTCTCATACTCCGAGGCTTATGTCGGA
>DXGW01000173.1 GCA_019113665.1 Candidatus Alistipes excrementipullorum | reverse complement strand
GCCGATGTTCCGATGGTGCGTTATGAGTATGAAGAGTAGTTGGTAAATTATGGCTGAAAAAAAGAATAACAATCGCAAAATTACGGTGCGGGTCAACATAATGTGGTTCTGGTCGATCATCGCATTGCTGATCATCGGAACATGGATTTTCGGTACCGAAAACACCGAGCCCGTCAAAAGCAACTGGAATACGGTCGAGACGATGATCCGCAACGGTGAAGTCGACAAGATCGTGGTCGTCAACGGCGAATTGGCGGAAGTATATCTCCAGAAGGGAGTTGCGGCCCGATATCGTGATTCCGAGGACAAGGAACTTCAGCGCATGCCGCAGACCGGTGCGCAGATAACCTTCATTATCGGCTCGGTCGACTCTTTCGAGAACAACCTGCATGCCGTGGAGAATGAGTCCGGGTACAATGTCGTGCTCGAATACGACAGGCGCGGCGACGGCTGGACTACAATACTTGTAAACCTTGTGCCGTGGCTATTCCTGATAGGTATATTCGTCCTTATGATGCGCAATCTTTCGCGCGGTGCCGGAGGTGCCGGCGGGGGCATCATGAACGTCGGCAAGGCCAAGGCTCAGGTCTTCGACAAGGAGAACAGCAAACGTGTCACCTTCAAGGACGTTGCCGGCCTTGAGGAGGCCAAGGTCGAGATCATGGAGATTGTGGATTTCCTCAAGAAGAAGGACAAATATGTGGAACTGGGTGCCAAAATTCCCAAGGGCGCGTTGCTCGTAGGCCCTCCGGGAACAGGTAAAACCCTGCTTGCCAAAGCTGTGGCCGGGGAGGCCAATGTGCCGTTCCTTTCGATTTCGGGATCCGATTTCGTCGAGATGTTCGTCGGAGTGGGAGCCTCGCGCGTACGTGATCTCTTCGAACAGGCCAAGCAGAAGGCTCCGTGTATTCTGTTCATCGACGAGATAGACGCCATAGGCCGTGCCCGTGGCAAGAATGCCGGTTTTTCGGGAAATGACGAACGTGAAAATACGCTCAATCAGCTGTTGACCGAGATGGACGGTTTCCAGACCAATACGGGAGTCATCGTACTGGCGGCAACGAACCGCGCCGATATTCTCGACAAGGCCCTGATGCGTGCCGGCCGTTTCGACCGTCAGATCGAGGTGGGGCTGCCCGACATCAAGGAGCGTGAGGAGATATTCAACGTGCATCTGCGTCCGTTGAAACTCGACCCGCAGCTCGACCGTACGTTCCTGGCAAAACAGACTCCTGGTTTCTCGGGTGCCGATATAGCCAATGTCTGCAATGAAGCGGCCCTGATCGCCGCCCGCCATAACAAGAAATTCGTCTCGAAGGAGGACTTCCTGTCGGCCATCGACCGCATAGTCGGCGGACTCGAGCGCAAGAACAAGATCATATCCGACGATGAGAAGCGCACGATCGCATACCATGAGGCCGGACACGCCACCGTAAGTTGGATACTTGAGAATGCCAATCCGCTTATCAAGGTGACCATAATACCGCGCGGCAAGGCTTTGGGCGCCGCATGGTATCTTCCCGAGGAGCGTCAGATCACTACGCGCGAGCATCTTCTGGACGAGATGGCCGCAACGCTCGGCGGTCGTGCTTCCGAGGAGTTGACATTCGGACACATGTCCACCGGTGCACTCAACGACCTTGAACGTGTGACCAAACAAGCATACGCCATGGTTGCGTATTACGGTATGAGCGACAAGGTCGGTACCATCAGCTATTATGACTCGACGGGTCAGAGCGACATGGCGTTTACGAAGCCATATTCCGAGCGTACTGCTCAGGAGATCGACGACGAGGTCAAGCGCATGATAGGCGAGGCATATACCATGGCCAAGAAGGTGCTTACGGAGCATAAGGAGGGCCTTCGCGAACTTGCCGAGCTGTTGCTGGCGCGCGAAGTTGTCTTTACCGAGGACGTTGAACGCATATTCGGCAAGCGCAAGAAAGATATTCTCCGAGAACAGAAGGAGGCCGAAGAGAGGGCCAAGAAGGCTGAAGCGGACAAGGCCGATGTGTCGGCCGCTGACAGTGACGCAGCCGTGACGGCAGATACCGATGTAAAACATGATGTTGCTGAAAAGTAACGTCGCAACCTGTTTCCCCTATATGAAAGGTAAGATGAAGGACTTGACGGTACGCTCGGTGAGCGGTGCAGTGTTCCTTGTGATATTCGTAGGTGCGATTCTGTTGTCGCAGTGGAGTTTCGGAGCCTTGCTGCTTGCGATACTCATAGGCGGTCAGATCGAGTATTACCGTATGTGCAGCCGCAGCGGATATTCACCGCAGGTATTTACCGGTGTCGTATGCGGATTGGCTTTGCTTGTGATCAATTTTCTGATCTTTAAGCAATTCGGTCGTGTTATGGCTATCGACGAATCGGTCAGCAAGGCCATCTATGTATTGATGCTGTATGTGGTGCTGATACTGCCGACGGTATTTGTCTGCGAGTTGCTTCGCGGCAAGACAAATCCGATTGCCGACGTTGCAACGACCATAGCAGGTGTCGTCTACGTGGCGCTTCCGCTGTCGTTGTTGTGCTACATACCCTTGTTGCTCAATGGAGGGACATGGAATCCGTGGGCTTTGCTCGGATATGTTCTCATAATATGGGCCAATGACGTGTTTGCCTATCTTGTCGGCAGCACGTTCGGCAAACACCTCATATGCGAACGCATATCTCCCAAGAAGACATGGGAAGGTTTTGCCGGAGGTTTCACGTTCTCGTTGATTTCGGGATTGGCTGCCGGGTACCTTCTTGGCG
>DXGW01000172.1 GCA_019113665.1 Candidatus Alistipes excrementipullorum | reverse complement strand
CGTAAGCCACCGTTTCAACGACAAGTGGAACATGAACGTCACCGGATTCTACACCTACGGATACGGATACTACAAGCAGTACAAGGACAACGCCAAACTCTACGAGTACCTGCCCCTCGGAGCATCGTCCGACACCCCGCGCGCCGACCTCATACGCGAGAAGCTGATGCGCAACCATACGGGCGGCGTCAACGCCTCGGCATCATACACCACGCGCAACCTCGACCTCGTGTTCGGCGGATCGTGGAGCTACTACACCTGCCCGCACTGGGGCGAGATCGACTGGATCGAGGGATACGACCAGCCGCTGCCGACCGAATACTGGTACGACAACGATGTCAACAAGCATGACGCCAACGTATTCGTCCGCGCCAACTGGCAGGTGACGGAGGGTCTCCGCCTCTTCGGCGACCTGCAGTACCGTTACGTCGACTACCGCGCATGGGGCGTAAACGACAACTACGTGTCGGAAGAGGTCGGAATGCAGCCCATCGACGTGGACAAGCAGTACCACTTCTTCAACCCGCGTGCCGGCATAAGCTACACCAACGGACGCCACAATGCCTACTTCTCGTTCTCGGTGGCCCAGAAGGAGCCTACGCGCAGCGACTTCACGGACCGTTACCGCTTCGCGGCCGACGACACCTACCCCAAGCACGAGGAACTCTACGACTATGAGCTGGGCTACACCTACACAGCCCCGCGTCTGGCCGTGGGCGTGAACTTCTACTACATGTACTACCGCAACCAGCTCGTGCCGACCGGAATGGTCAACGACAGCTCGGACGTGCTCAACACCAACGTACCCAAGAGCTACCGCCGCGGAGTGGAGCTCACGGCATCGTGGGAGGCAACCAAATGGTTCCGCCTGGGCGGAAACGCCACATTCTCGCAGAACCGCATACGCGACTACGTCGACCAGCTGGCCAACAGCCCCACGTACGGCGAAAACCTCGGCGACATGACGATCGCATACTCGCCGTCGATGATGGGATCGCTCTTCCTGGACTTCCATGTCAAGGGATTCGAAGCCGTATTCCACACACAGGCCGTCGGCAAGCAGTACTTCACCAACAACGAGAACGAAGAGCTCTCACTCGACAGCTACTGCGTGACAAACCTCAACCTGGCATACACGCTCAAGACCAGCTCGTCGCGCAACGTACGCTTCGGCCTGACCATCTACAACCTCTTCAACCAGAAGTACTGCAGCAACGGCTACGGATACTCCTACGTCGACAACTGGACCGACGAGAACAACCCCAAGCTCATCAACATGGCCTACTACTTCGCACAGGCCCCGTTGAACGTGCTGGCAAACGTCACGGTAACATTCTGACAAGATGGACGCCAAACTCATACTGCAAATCGTCGGCGTGGCGCTCGGGCTGCTCTACCTGTGGCTCGAGTACCGCGCTGACATCAGGCTCTGGATCGTCGGTCTCATAATGCCCGTGGTGCACGGGGCCCTCTACTTCAAGGCGGGGCTCTACGCCGACTGCTCGATGCAGGTCTACTACGTGCTCGCCGGCCTCTACGGCCTTGCGGTATGGCGAAACGCACCCAAGAAGAACAAGGAGCATGCCCGCATAGCACATACCCCGGCCGCAAAGATCCCGTACATCGCCGCCGCGTATCTGCTGGCTCATGCCGTCATCTATTTCGTGCTCGTGCGGTTCACCGACAGCACCGTCCCCTTCTGGGACAGCTTCACCACGGCCCTCAGCATCGTGGCCATGTGGCTGCTGTCGCGCAAATACATGGAGCAATGGCTCGTGTGGCTCGTCGTCGACATTACGACCGTGGCCCTCTACATCTACAAGGGAATACCACTGACCGCAGGCCTCTATGTCGTATATTCGGCACTGGCCGTGGTCGGATACCTCAAGTGGAGAAGAGAGTACCGAAAGATGGCACGCTGATTGCTGTTGATTGCGAAGTAAACCACAAAAACAGGATTTCGCAATGAAAAGATTTCTACTTTCAGTATCAGTGCTGGCACTCGCAATCATCTCGACGGTCGGCTGCTCGCAGCAGGCCAAATGGAACCGCGCTCAACGTCAGCAAATGCGCGAGGCACTGCGCGAATACAGGCAGATGGTCTACCTCGATGACCTGACCGATGCCGAATTCATGCTCTTCGCCGATGACGTGGCACTCGCCCTCGAAGAGGACTACCCCGTCTACACGACATTCGTGCAGATGCCCGGCGTGAACGACACGGTGCAGGTATATGTCGTAACAACGATCGTCGAGGAACTCAATGCCGACGCCCGCAACATGCGCCACATCTTCCCGTACCGGTATCTGGTGGAACAGAACATTCTGCCCGCAGGCCTCGACCGCGCCCAGCAGCATGCTTTCTACAACTGTCTGGCCGGTAAGATAAACAACCGCTACGCAACGATGGACCAGTTCGTCGATGCGGTGCTGGCCGACACGACCGGAATGTCGCAGATCTCGGTGATGCAGCAGCAGTGCGCAAGCGACCTGTTCGACTGGACGGTCGTGATCGAGGAGTTCGACTGACACACGATGTACATGCAGAAAACGATACGGGCGGAGATGGTTCTCCGCCCGTATCGTTTTTTCGCGAAAGCCCGTCACCCTACCCTCTTGCCGCGGTACTCCTTGCGGGCCATGCCCATGATTCCGACCGCGAGAAACAGGCACAGCAACAGGCTGATAACGGTAATAAGCACAATGGTACGGCACGACGGCACCGTACGGTGGTTCCAGACATTCATCATGTAGCCAAGAGGCAGCATGACAACAACCATCGAGAGCAGTTCGCTGCGTTTTGCCCGCATGCACATCTGCCATGTAGGTTCAGAGGTCAAACCTTCGGGAATCGGCGTATTGCGGACGGCAAAGTCGATAAGCCCGATCAGGACAAACTGGATCATGATGATGACCATGCCCCATGCCGTGGCAACCGTAAAGCCGCCGTTGACGATGCCGTCGACGACATAGAGGAATCCGATCAGTCCGATGAAGATGTAATACCCGAATTTTTTCATAAGCTCTCCCTGATTATATAGGTTATAAGGAAAGTCCCGCATTGGCGGCTGCCGTTATGGAACCGACCGCCGCGCCATACTCGCCGCCGGAAACATAACCGCCGACAGCTCCCGCAACACCGGCCGCAACGACTTTCAGCATGTCACGGTCCAATGCCACGGTTCGCTCCATGAAGATATTCATATTGGAGCTGCTCGCAATGCCGACCGCCTCGGTAGCGTAGCCGGGGGACGAGCACCTGATTTCGGGATAACCCGCAGGTATGTACAGCTCATAGTGTCCGTTGTTATCCGAAACAGTCCCGAACGTCGTTCCGGCAACACCGACAATGGCCCCGATAACCGACTCCCCGGTGCACCTGTCGATCACCGTGCCGGCAATACAGTAGTTGCGGCCGTCGCCTGCGGGCGTATGTGTAAGCATGCTCCAGCGGGCCATGTTGGCACGCCAGTAGTCAAGGCCCGAAAGAGCCGTCGCCGTACCGCAAAGCAGCGCATTCATCGTCCGTTCGTCGATCCGGGTATCGGAGGCGATCTCTTTCTCAAGACGCACGACCTTATTCACGAACATGTCTCTCGACAAGGAATTGTCACGGAGTATGTCGCCCAACGCATCGTAATAATGTTTGCCGCGGGAAGAGGCTATGCCGACGTCGGACGCCGGCTGCCAGGTCATCGGCGACGGCACGATGGTGCCGTTATCCGAAACCGCAATTCCGGGCTCCAACGAGACATTCAGTTCACGGCCGGAACCGGATTCGTCCGATTGGACGGCAAATATCTTCTGGTTATATCCCGCGCATGTAACCATGACGAGCGAATTCCCGGGTATGTCAAGGCTGAACCGGCCGTCACGGTCCGCAACGGCCGAAACCGCCGTGCCGGCAACCGATACCGTCGCCCCGACAGGATATCCGTCCGCACACGACGTAACCCGTCCGGCAAGTCTGATGCAGGCTGCGTCGCCGGCCGTGTTCCTGCCGTCGGGAAAGGCCGCCGACACGAAACCGGCAACACAATCCGGGATTATTTGAGGTGTCATTGCCGTCACCTGCACGATTTCATCTCCCGAAACCATGCCGGAAACATGTTCCAGGCCCTTGGTGTAAAGATTGCCGATACAAGCATGGGGATTGGCCGATTCGGATTCGCCCCGGCCCTTGGGATCTGCGCCACACGATACGAGTACAGCCGCACACAAAACTGCAAAGAGGCTTCTTTTCATTGGGCAATCAATTTTGGGATCTCTTAAAGTTAACGATATTTTCAATAAAAGACGAAAGATTATGAAAAAATCGACTTTTTTGCACCGCATTTTTTAACTTTAGGGCAAAAGAGGAGTCTTAACATGTGAGAGCACGCACAAACAGGGCATGGAGACAAGGAAAACAACGGAACCGACCATCGACGGAACCCCACGCGAAGAGTGGTTCGCAGCAGCGGTCGAAACATATGCCGAACCGCTATACTGGCACATACGGCGAATGGTCGTGCGCCACGACGAGGCACAGGACCTGCTGCAGGAGATGTGGCTGCGGGCATGGCGCAGCATCGGGTCCCTGCGCGGCGGAAACGGCGAACTGAGACCATGGCTCTATGCCATAGCCACGAACCTGTGCCTCTCGCGGCTGAAAAGGAAGTACATGTGGCAGCTGGTGCCGCTCGAGGACGTCGGTCGGAAACTCTCCGAAAGTCTCGAGGCCTCGACAGACCTCGACCCCGACAGCATCGAGGTGCGCTTCCAGAAGGCACTGCTCGCCCTGCCGACAAAACAGCGGCTCGTATTCAACCTGCGATACTACGACGAACTGCCGTATGCCGAAATAAGCCGCATAACGGGCATGAGCGAAAATACGTTGAAAACAGATTACCATTACGCGCAAAAGCGCATCAGGGAGTTGATGACACTATGAAAAAGTTCGATTTCGACAACGTGGGCAAACGTATGCCCTACAATGTTCCCGACGGCTTCTTCGACGAAGCCCGTAAACGTGCTTGCGCCATCACAGGCGACGGGCGCCAAGCGCGCAAACCGCAGGTACTGCGCCGTGCGGCTGCCATAGCCGCAGCTGCAGCGGTGATAATCGGCGCAGCGGTAATCGGACTGCACCTGCGCGGAGAGCGTCCCGCAGCGGCAGACCCGCAGCAACTGTATCTCTCGCTGTTGGCCGATGCCTCGGACGACACCCTCGAAGAGATGGGCGCAAACTACATGGAAGAGATCTCTAACGATTAATAACAAGTCAAACCTCAAAAAAACTGAAATCATGAAACGCACGATCATTTCAACGCTGCTTCTCCTCTTTGCAGCAACACAGTTGTCCCTCGCACAGGCTCCGCAGCCCGCTCCGCAGCCCGGCAAAAACAAAGGCGCCGAAAAGAAGGAACTGATGGACGCGAAACTTCAGATAATCAAGGCCGAACTCGCCCTCACCGACGAGCAGTTCAACAAGTTCGCACCGATCTACCGCCAGTATTCGCGCAACATCGACTTCAACCGCCGCCGCGCAGGCAGAATCAACCTCGAAACGGCCTCGAAACAGGAGATTAACGAATATCTGAAGAACCGCATCGACAACAGCATCAACGTAGGCATGGTACGCAAGGTCTACATTCAGATCTTCGAGCGCGTACTCACACCGCAGCAGGTCGTAAAACTCTACTCGATGGACAACCGTCTCTCGCGCCAGGCCCGCGAGGAGCTGGCCAAACGCCGCAACCCCGAAGCACAGGCACAGGCTCCGGCCGAAAAGGCCCCTGCCAAACCCGCCGGCCGCAAATAATTCCTTCGGCATGCCATGCAAGGCGACAGCCGGTATCCCCACAGGAGGATACCGGCTGTTGTCGTAAGGATATTGCTGTCTGTCAGATACCGGAGCCGGAATCGGCGTCCGGTCCTCGCCCTGTTTTCGACGCACGGCACAGACATCGTGCCACGCCCCAACTCTCCGTAGCGCAGGCGGCTACTCGATGCCCAGGCGGAAGACGATCTTCTGGCAGTAGGTTTCGCCCGGGGCAAGCAGCGGCGACGGGAAATCGTCGTGGTTGACCGCATCGGGATAGTTCTGGCACTCGATGGCCACACCCGCATAGTCGGCATAGCGTCCGCCCGACTTTGTTACGGGGCAGCCGCCCGCAAGCCAGTTGCCCGTATAGACCATGGCGCCGGGCTGCGACGACAGGACCGTAACCTTGCGCCCCGATGCCGCATGGCGCAACTCGCCAACCTCGGCAAGTATGTTGCGCTGCCAGCCGTCGAGCACGAAATAGTGGTCGTAGCCGCGGAAATCCCTTATGTGATTGAACTCCGATGCGATGCCGTCGCCCAGGCGGCGGAACGACGTGAAGTCCATGGGAGTGCCCTTAACGTCGAGAAGGCGCCCCGTCGGGATCTGGACATCGTTCATCTCCAGCACGTGCGAGCAGTTCAGGCGCAACTCGTGCGACAGTATGTCGCCGCTCGATTCGCCCGCAAGATTCCAGTACGTGTGGTTGGTAAGGTTGACCGGCGTCAGTTTGTCGGTACGCGCCACGTATGTGATGCAGATATTGTTCTCGTCATCGAGGTCGTAGGCCGCCTCGACGCACACCTCGCCCGGATAACCGCCGTCGCCGTCCTCCGACACCAGCGAGAAGACCACGCGGTTGGTCTCGACACGGCCCTCCCACAGCTTCGTGCCGAAGCCGTGCGATCCGCCGTGCAGGTGGTTGGGGCCATTGTTGGTCTCGAGATTGTAATCCACGCCGTCGACGCGCATGCGCCCGCCCGCTATGCGGTTGGCAACTCGCCCGACGCTCTTGCCGCTGCAGGCAGGGTCGTTGTAGTAGCTCGCAAAGTCGCGGTAGCCGAGGATCACGTCGGCGAAATGCCCTTCGCGGTCGGGACACTTGACCGACACCATGGCCGCACCGAGATTGCAGACCTGAACCTCGCAGCCGTTGCCGTTGCGCAACGTATAGATTATTATAGCCTCGCCCTCGGGAGTCATACCCCAGACGTGCTGTTCGATTTCGTTTTTCATCGTTACAGGTATTTAAGGTTCAATTCGCGGCGTCACTCCGCAGGTTTCAGATTGGCGATCAGAGAGTCGATGCGACGCAGAGTCTCCTCCTTGCCCAGGAACGACGTCACGTCGTACATGCCCGGACCCTTGCCGGCACCGACCAGCGCCAGGCGCAGCGTATTCATCACCTGACCCATCGGATAGCCGTTCTCCTCGATCCATGCATGAACGATACGCTCGGTATTCTCGAGCGAGAAGTCGTCGATCGTGGCCAGAACCTCGCGCAGGCGTGCCAGAATCGCCGGATTGTCGCCCTTCCAGTATTTGCGCGTCTGCTTCTCGTCGTACTCGGTCGGCGCAACGAAGAAGAACGACGTCAGATCCCACAGGTCGCCGATGAACGTGGCGCGCTCCTTCATGATGCCGGCAACACGGCCCGCAACCTCGTCCGGAACATCTATGCCGTGGGCCTTGAGTATCGGCTGGTAGAGTACGGCAAGCTCGGCATCGCTCTTGTGGTGCATGTACTGTGCGTTGAACCACTTGGCCTTCTCGGGCTGGAAACGGGCACCCGACTTCGACACACGGTCGAGCGAAAAGGCTTCGGTAAGTTCCTGCATCGAGAAGATCTCCTGCTCGGTGCCGGGATTCCAGCCCAACAGCGCCAGCATGTTGATGAATGCCTCGGGGAAGTACCCGTCTTCACGGTAGCCGTGGGCAGTCTCGCCCGTGGTCGGCGAAACCCAGTAGAGCGGGAAGACCGGGAAGCCCATCTTGTCGCCGTCGCGCTTCGACAGCTTGCCGCCGCCCGTAGGCTTCAGCAGCAGGGGCAGGTGTGCGAACTCGGGCTGCGAATCCTCCCAGCCGAACGCCCTGTAAAGCAGGTAGTGCAAAGGCAGCGACGGCAGCCACTCCTCTCCGCGTATGACGTGCGAGATCTCCATCAGGTGGTCATCGACGATATTGGCCAGATGGTATGTGGGCAGCGCGTCGGCCGACTTGTAGAGCACCTTGTCGTCGAGCGTCGAGGTGTTGACCTCGACATCGCCGCGTATGAGGTCGTGCATCTTCACCGTCTCGTTCTCGGGCATTTTGAAGCGTATGACCCACTGGTCGCCGCGGTCGATGCGCGCCTGCACCTCCTCCTGCGGCAAAGAGAGCGAGGTGGGCAGATTCTCCCGTACGGCGTAGTTGTAGGCGAAGGTCTCGCCGCGCTCCTCGTACTCCTTGCGGATAGCGTCAAGCTCGGCCGGCGTATCGAACGCATAATATGCCCAGCCGTTATCGACAAGCTGGTGCGCATACTTGAGATATATCTCGCGGCGCTCGCTCTGACGGTACGGAGCATGCGGACCGCCGACTCCGACACCCTCGTCGATCTCTATGCCGCACCACTTGAGCGACTCGATTATGTAATCCTCCGCTCCGGGAACGAAACGCTGCGAATCGGTATCCTCGATGCGCAGAATCATCTTGCCACCGTTGTGGCGGGCGAAAAGGTAGTTGTAAAGAGCCGTGCGCACGCCGCCGATATGCAGCGGGCCGGTCGGACTGGGTGCAAAACGCACCCTCACTGGTCTGTTCATGTATCGTTAAGTTTTTGCTATTTTACCCTGTACTCGACACGTATGGTGACACGTGCCTTCTTGTTGCGGTTCGTGGTATTGAACGAACCTCCCGCCGAAAACTCCTCGTTGGTGTTGGCTCCCGTTATCTGGAACACGCCCAAACGGGCCGACATGACCCTGCCCAGACGGCCGCCCGCATTCCTGACTATGTTGTTGGCACGCGCCAACGCATCGGCCGAAGCCTTCTCGATGAGCGACAGTTTCACGTCGTCAAGACCCGTATAGTAATACGACGGCATCTGCGCGTCGATCGAGACGCCCTTGGCGATGAGCGACGATATCTCGCGCGAGATGTTCTCGACCTTGTCGACATCTTTCGACTCGATGGTGAACGACTGGTTCAGGCTGTAACACTTGAAGCGCGAACCCGCATAGTTGCCCTGGGCGTTGTAGACCGGCTCCGTCTGCTCGTAGACGTTGACGAACTGGAATACCACCGACGAAGGATCGATACCCTTCGAGGTGATGTAGTCGAGGACCTTCTGACGGTCGGACTCTATCTTCGCATAGCCCGAGATGACGTCCCGCGACTCGACATGAAGCGAACCGCCCCACACGATGAAGTCCGACGTGAACTCGGTCTCGCCGAGACCGGTGACCGTAACCGTATTCTGACAACGGTATTTGTAGGTGTAGGCATAGCCCAGAACCGCAGCCGACAATACGACGGCCGCCCCGATGATGACGAACTTCCAGAGATTTTTCATGGCTTGTTATTTTATATGTCAGACATTGAAGAGGAAATGCATGATGTCGCCGTCCTGCACGACGTAGTCCTTGCCCTCGATGCCGATCTTGCCGACATCGCGGCACGCCTTCTCCGATCCGAGCGTCACGTAGTCGTCGTACTTGATGACCTCGGCGCGTATGAATCCCTTCTCGAAATCGGTATGAATGATGCCGGCGGTCTGCGGAGCCTTCATGCCCCTGTTGTAGGTCCAGGCACGCGTCTCGTCCGGGCCCGTCGTAAAGAAGGTCTCAAGGTTGAGCAGCTTGTATGCCGATTTGATCAGACGGCTGACGCCCGACTCCTTCAGGCCCATGTCCTCAAGGAACATCTGACGCTCCTCGTAGCTTCCAAGCTCGGCAATGTCGGCCTCGGTAGCCGCCGCAATGACGAGCATCTCGGCACCCTCGCCCTCGATGGCCCTGGCAACCGCCTCGGTATAGGCATTGCCCGTAACGGCACTCTTCTCGTCGACATTGCAGACGTAAAGCACAGGCTTGTCCGTCAGCAGATTGAGGTCCCATACGCACTTGCGCTCCTCCTTGTCCAGCTCGACCGTGCGGGCACTCAAACCCTGCTCCAGAGCCTCCTTGTAGCGCAGCAACACCTCATACTGGCGCTTGGCGTTCTTGTCGCCGCCCGTCTGGGCCTGCTTCTGGACCTTGCCCAGGCGGTTTTCGACCGTCTCGAGATCCTTGAGCTGCAACTCGGTGTCGATAACCCCCTTGTCGCGAACCGGATCGACCGAACCGTCGACATGGGTGATGTTGTCATCGTCGAAGCAGCGCAGCACGTGTATGATGGCGTTGGTATTGCGTATGTTGGCCAGGAACTTGTTGCCCAGGCCCTCGCCCTGCGACGCTCCCTTCACCAGACCGGCAATGTCCACGATCTCGATGGTCGTCGGGATCACACGCTTGGGCTTGTCAATCTCGGCAAGACGGATAAGCCGCTCGTCGGGAACCGTGATGACGCCGACGTTCGGCTCGATCGTACAGAAAGGAAAATTCGCCGACTGCGCCTTGGCATTCGACAGACAGTTGAAAAGCGTCGACTTACCCACATTGGGCAACCCGACTATTCCGCATTGTAAAGCCATTTTCTATATATATCTTCTTTTTTTATGTTCTACTCTATTGTCTCTCCCAGGAGCGTCGCCGACGAACAGCCCGTCACACGCACCTTAACGTATTCGCCGATACGGTGGTCACCGCGGTCAAATACCACTACCTTGTTCTGCGACGTGCGGCCGAACAGCTGGGCGTCGCTGCGCTTCGAAACGCCCTCGACCAGTATCTCGAACTCGCGCCCCACATCACGGCGGTTGCTCGCCGCCGACAACTCGTTCTGCAACTCGATGATCTGCGACAAACGTGCCGTCTTCACCTCGTCGGGGACATCGTCGGCCATGTGGCGCTGCGCAAAGGTCCCCGGACGTTCAGAATACTTGAACATGTAGGCGAACTCGTACCCCACCTCGCGCATCAGCGACAGCGTCGCCTCGTGGTCGGCCTCGGTCTCACCGCAGAAACCGGCAATGATGTCGGTCGTGATGGCGCAGTCGGGCATGTAGCGGCGTATGGCCGCTATGCGGTCGAGGTACCACTCGCGCGTATACTTGCGGTTCATCTTTTCGAGCATGGCCGTCGACCCCGACTGGGCCGGCAGGTGTATGCACCGGCAGATGTTGGGCCGCGAGGCCATAACCTCCAGCAGGCGGTCGCTCATGTCCTTGGGGTGCGACGTGGCAAACCGCACGCGCAGCAGCGGCGACAGGTCGGCAACACTGCCGATGAGCTCCGGGAAACCGACATCGCCGTAACGGTACGAATTGACGTTCTGCCCCAGGAGCGTAACCTCGCGGTAGCCGTTCTCCAGAAGCGTGCGTACCTCCGAAAGAATCGTCTGCGGATCACGGCTCCGCTCGACGCCGCGCGTATAGGGAACCACACAGTACGAGCAGTAGTTGTTGCAGCCGCGCATGATCGACACGAAGGCGCTGACGCCGTTGCGGTCGAGCCGCACGGGCGCAACCTCGGCGTAGGTCTCCTCGCGCGACAGCATCACGTTGATGCCCTTGCCGCCCGCCTCGGCCTCGCGGACAAGGTGCGGAAGGTCACGGTACGAGTCCGGGCCCGCAACGATGTCGACCCCGTACTCCGACTCGATGAGCTGCTCCTTCAGGCGCTCGGCCATGCAGCCTATGACACCCACGATGAGCGACGGTTTACGGCGGCGATAGCGGCGAAGCTCGTTCAGACGCCCCCAGATGCGCTGCTCGGCATTGTCGCGTATCGAGCAGGTGTTGATCAGCACGATGTCGGCCTCGTCCAGAGAGTCCGTATGGAAATAACCCTCGTCCTGCATGATCGAAACCACGATCTCGCTGTCGCCCACGTTCATCTGGCAACCGTAGGTCTCGATGAAAAGCTTGCGGCCGTCGCCTTGCAACGGACGCAGCGTATTTATCACTTTAGAATCCAAAATCCAAAAAATCCTGTTACGTTAAACTACGACGCCTGAAGGTCGTCCTTGTCCGGCAGCGGCTTGAAGCCCTCGCCGAAAGTGTCGTAGGCATCGGTCACCACCATGAAGGCCTTCGGGTCGATCTCCTTGATGATGTGCTGCACGGAATTGACCTCCTTGCGGCTGACGACAAGGAAGATCATCTCCTTCTCGTCGCCCGTGTACATGCCGCGGGCCTTGATATAGGTGGCGCTGCGGTCCAGATCGCTGGTGATGTAGCGGCGAAGCTCCTCCTGGTGCGTGTCGCTCACGATGAAGATCAGTTTGTCGTACGACGCTCCGTCGATGACGTAGGCTATCACGCGCGAGGCAACGTAGATGGCTATGAGCGAGTAGAGCGACAGAAGCCACCCGGCACCGCCCTCGCTGTCGTCGGTGCCCAGACCGAAGCCGATGACCAGAAGACCCGACAGCACGACCATCGAGTCGGCCAGCAACACGCTGTTCGAGAAGTTGATGTGAGCGTATTTCTGGAGTATCATCGCCACGATGTCAGTACCGCCTGTGGTCGCCTGGTTGCGGACCACCAGACCGACGCCTATGCCTATCAGCACGGCACCGATGATGGTCGTGAGCATCAGATCGTTCGAAAGGTCGATGCGACCGCCGAGAAGCTGCGACGGATCGAGGGCCTCAAGCGCCTCCTGCGTCGGATAGGCAAGCCGCGACATGATGTTCATGATGCCCGGAGTGGTCATCGCCGCAATGATCGTGCGCGCTCCGAACCCCTTGCCGAACAGCACAACGGCCAGAACCATCAGCGGCCCGTCGAGCATGTAGCCGAAGGTGCCGACCTGAATCGACGGGAAAAGGTTGTGCAGCACGATGCTGGCGCCGTAGACACCGCCCGGAACGATGTTGTAGGGATTGATGAAGAAGACGAAGCCCGCAGCCATCACGAAGCACCCGAAAAAGATGGAGATCCACGACCACCACCATCGGAGCGAAAACACCGGTTCGAATATCTCTCTGAATCGCATATGTCTATATGTTATCGAATTTCACTATCGGATTACAAAGATAATACAATCCGCCGAAACCGCCCCGGATCGCCCGCACTTTTTTTGCCGAAACGGAGCAAAGTCGAAATTTTTCCCCTTCCCAGGAGTTAAGCGATTGGCTCCTGGACGCGCTGCACAATGGAGGCCAGGAATAAGGCCCAGAAGGCCCCTGTTACGCTTTAGAAGCCGTTTTCAGCCCTCCGAGGG
>DXGW01000171.1 GCA_019113665.1 Candidatus Alistipes excrementipullorum | reverse complement strand
CCGCCTTCAGGCAGCCGTCACAACTGATGATGCACACGAACGATAAACCCTAACCCAATATCAGACAAACCGTTGCAGCACACAGACGGTACATGGTTGTCCGAGCGCGCAAAAGTAACAAAATAATCACGGAAAGTATCTTCCGAAATACGATTTTTATTGACGGCACACACAGTCCCGTTCACGGCCGTCACGGCAAAAAAAACGGCAGCCCGAAAGCTGCCGTGTGGAATCACTTCTGGAAGCGCGCCGTCCAACGCCGTATGAGTTTCATCAGAGGATATGGTATCATCAGACAGAACGGTATGAATATCTTGTTCCACCAGTCGGGCACACACTTGCGGCGCCCGCGCCACATGGCCCTCAATCCTTTTTTGGCGCACCTGTCGGCCGTCATCAGCACCCCTATCCTCACGCCGAAACGCTGCCAGTCCGCCGGCAGGCCGTAGAGATCGGTAGCTATGCCCGCCGGACATACGGCCGTACATTTTATGCCGAGTTCCTGCACCTCCTTCGAGAAGGCCACCGAGAAACTCTTGACATAGGACTTGCTGGCGCTGTACAACGACAGTCCCGGGAATGGCATCCATATCGAGAAAGAGGACATGTTGAGAATGTGGCCGCCACCGCGTCGGGCCATATCCTCACCGAACAGGCGGCAGTTGAGCGTCAGGGTCATGTCGTGCAGCAGGAGCAAACGCGATATACGCTCGGCCGGGGTCTTCAGTATGTCGAGGAACGAGAACATGCCGGCATTGTTAACCAGCACGTCGACCTCGATACCCCTGGATTTCACAAGGTCGTACAGCTCGTATGCCGCACGCTCGCGCGCCAGGTCCATGACAACGACCATGACCGAAATACAATACGTACCGCGCAACTCGTCGGCAAGCTCATTCAGACGATCTCCGTCACGGCTTACGATCACGAGATTGTACCCCAGTCCGGCAAGACGCCGGGCATAACAGCGCCCAATACCCGCCGAAGCACCCGTCACAAGCGCCGTTTTCGATCCGGCTGCAACCTCTCCGCGCTTCATCGGCTACTTGATTTTGTTGAGTTCCTTCCAGAGACGGTCGGGAATATGCTCCTTGCAGTTGTGGCAGCACTGCATGTCCACCGAATACATGCGGGCCATGCAGTAGTCGCGGTGATCGCAACCCGAACGGGTATTGATGTCGCCATCGCGCAACTTGTTCACGAACGCCGGGTCGTTGACCAGGGCACGCGCCATCTGCACCATCTCGAAACCGGCGTCGAGCACGCGCTCGATGCCTGCACGCGAAATAAGACCGCCGACATACACCAGCGGGCACTTCAGCTCGGCACGGAACTTCTTCGCATTCTCGAGGAAATAGCACTCCTCGAAGTCGTACTGGCGGATCATCATGTTGCCGAAGAGGTTGACAACGATCTTCTGCGGCCACGACGACCACGGCATGTAATAACTCATGGTCTTGGTCGGTATGCGCCCGCGCATCACGGCCATCGGAGCCTTCGACACGAAGCCCGAAGTCAGCACGATGCCGTCGACACCGAACTTCTCGATCTGCTTGGCTATCTCGATGCTCTCGGGAATCTGTATGCCGCGCTTGAAACCGTCCTCCATGTTGTGCTTTACCAGCACGGCCGTTCCGGTCTTCGCGGCAGCCTCCATAACCTCCTCAAGGCACATGTTCATGAAACGCATGCGGTTGGCAAGCGAGCCGCCGTACTCATCATGGCGATGGTTGGTGTAGGGCGACAGGAACTGCGAAATGAGGTAACCGTGACCGGCATGTACCTCGACGCTGTCGAAACCCGCTTCGTGAGCCGTATACACCGCCCGTCCGAAATCCTTGGCGAACTCGACGCACTCGCTGCGGCGCATGCCGCGCACGAAGGTCGGGGAATAGAGGTTGAAACCGGTCGACGCACCAACAGGGAAGCAACCGGCCGTCGACCAGTGCGTCATGTTGCCGCAGTGGCCTATCTGTATGCCGGCGGCAGCACCTTCGGCATGTATGGCGTCGGTGATGTCCTTCAGACCGGGTACGATCTCGGGACGCAGCCACAGCTGCTTGTTGAACGACAGGCCGCTGCGGTTGACGGCAGCATAGGCCAGCGTGGTCATACCAACCCCGCCGCGGGCAACGCTCACATGATAGTCCTTGAGCTGCTGCGTGGGGCCGAAATCCTTGCCCATGGATTCGAATGCGGCCGAACGTATGGTGCGGTTGCGCAACGTCACATGGCCGAGGCGATAGGGAGTGAAAAGTTTCGACTCCTTGAGGTCTTTCTCCATAACTTTAATATATGAATGGAATTATTCTCTTGCGTTTGAGCGAAGTGAACTCCTCGCCGAACTCCTGCGCATAGCGTTTGTAGAGCGAGTTGGCCCGGGGTGCGAGATTGGCAAACGTCCACCATGCGAATACGGCACCGGCCCACGACCACGATGCGATGGCGAAACCGACCCACTCCATCAGCTCGCCGAAATAGTTGGCCGACGAGACATAGCGGAACATGCCGCCGCGCGGTATGTAGTGTCTGGTGTCACCCGGCTTGCGCAGGTGGCGTATGATGGAGTCGGACTGCAGGTTCACGATGAAGCCGAAGAGGAAAACAGCTGCACCGACATAGAAATAGGGTTTCGAGAACCAGTCGGCATAGTAGTCGCTCTGCGGGGCCACGTAGAATATCCAGCCGCCCTGCATCAGTGCATTGAGCGTGTTGAAAACCATACCCATGAGCACGATTCCGAAGGGCATTTTCGAGTTGCCGCGTATGAGGAACGGGAAGACGAACGAACGCTGGAAATAGTGGGTCTGGAAAAGCAGGAACAATGCCAGCGGCGCCGGTTCCCACGTCTGGTCGGAGAGAGCCCACAGTATGGTCATGGCAATGAACACGGGCGACTCCATCAGCACCCACCCGATGCGGTTGGGTATGGGAAATCCGAACTTGGGATTGAAAAGATAACCGTAACCGGCCTCGAAAAAGTAAAGGGCGATGAATACCACGAGGGCAAGCACCGCCATAACGATCAGGAAAATATCGAAAAGGCTCATCTTGTGAGAAATTAATTCTGCAAAATCCTCACAAAGATAGTGTTTTTTCGCAAATGACACACAAGGCAGGCCTCTGCAGCACTCTTTTTCGCAGAACCGTCACGCCGGATCGCCCTTTTAGGACATCGGACACGACTTTCGGAGAGTCGAGTCCGGAGTGCGCACACAACTCCACGCCGTCGCAATATGGCGGCATGATGCTCATTTTTCGGGAACATTATTCAACCATCACTAATTTTTCTTACCTTTGCGACGGAAAATTCTATTTTTAACCTTAACATAAACCGCAAATACAATGAAAGAGGCTATTGCAATTCTCACCGGCGGTGGACCGGCACCCGGCATGAATACGGTTGTCGGCAGCGTTGCCAAGACATTCCTTGCCAAAGGATATCGCGTAATCGGTCTGCACTACGGCTATTCGGGTCTGTTCAATCCCGCGCCCAAGCACGAGGATCTCGACTTCGCAAAAGCGGACTACATCTTCAACCAGGGAGGTTCCTATCTCACGATGAGCCGTTTCAAGCCCACCGACAAGGATTTCGAGGAGAACTTCAACCTCACCTTCTTCAAGGAGAACAACGTCAAACTGCTCGTAACAGTAGGCGGTGACGATACCGCTTCGACCGCAAACCGCATCGCAAAGTTCCTTGAGGCTAAAAAATACCCCATCGCAAACATTCACGTCCCCAAGACCATCGACAATGACCTCCCGCTCCCGGCAGGTTCGCCCACGTTCGGCTACCAGTCGGCAAAGGAGGGCGGTACGGTTATCGGCCGCGCCGTCTACAACGACGCCCGCACCTCGGCCAACTGGTTCGTGGTTGCAGCCATGGGACGTTCGGCCGGCCACCTCGCATTCGGCATAGGTTCGGCCTGCCACTACCCGATGATCGTAATCCCCGAGATGTTCAACAAGACCGAAATCACGGTCGAGAAGATCGTAAACCTCGTGGTTTCGTCAATCATCAAGCGCAAGATCATGGGCATCGAGTATGGTGTTGCAATGATCTCGGAAGGCGTGTTCCACGCATTGAGCGACGAGGAGATCAAGAACTCGGGCATTCACTTCACCTATGACGAGCACGGACACCCCGAACTCGGCAAGGTTTCGAAGGCCCACATCTTCAACGAGCTGCTCGAAAAGAAGCTCAAGGAACTGGGTATCAAGGTCAAGTCACGTCCGGTAGAAATCGGTTACGAGGTTCGCTGCCAGACCCCGATCGCATACGACCTCGTATACTGCTCGGAACTGGGCATGGGCGTCTACAAGCTCTTCAGCGAGGGCAAGACCGGCTGCATGGTTTACATCAGCCAGGACGGTTTCGTATCGCCCCTCTACCTGAAGGACCTTCAGGATCCGACGACCGGCAAAATTCCGCCCCGTCTGGTCAACATCGAGTCGGACAAGATACAGCAGGTAATCAACAACCTGATGCACTACATCACCCCGGAGGACTACGAGGCCGCAAAGGCATACGTTGCAAATCCCGAGGCTTACGACTTCCGCAAGATCCTCAACTGGTAACAGCGCGATATTGCATGAAAAAAGAGGTTTCCGACGTGTCGGAAACCTCTTTTTTTTACCGTTTGCACCCGAGACCTATTCGGCAGCCCCGGACACGAACTCCACGACAGCCGCAAAACCGCCGCCGGGGGCAAGCGATACCTTCACCGGCTCGCCGCTGCGGGCGACGAAGGTCTCCTTGCGATAATCCGTAGCCTTGCGGTCGGCATTCACACCGTCACGGAAGAGAGTAACCTTGCAGTCACCGCTGCCCAAGGCCGAAAGGTCGAGTTCGAGGTTGCGGGCGTCCCAGTTGGTGATACCGCCGACATACCATGTCGTCCCCTTGCGGCGTGCGGTAACTATGTATTCGCCGACACGGCCGTCGAGTATGCATGTCTGATCCCATACGGTCGGCACGGCAGCTATGAATTCCGTGCATTCGGGCTCGCGCATGTAGTGGGTCGGTGAGTCGCACAACATGTTCAACGGAGACTCCAGCACTACGTACAACGCCAGCTGGTGGCAGCGGGTGCCCTGGCTCATGGGTTCCGAACGGCACGGGCGGAAGTTCGACCGCGTGGCATTGAGCATCGCCCCCTGCGTATAGTCCATCGGACCGGCAACCTGGCGTATGAAAGGTATCGTGGCGTCATAGCGCATCTGGTCGACGGCGTTGGTGCTCCACTTCATCTGTTCGAGACCGTGTACGCCCTCGAAGTTCAGGATATTGGGCCACGTACGGTTCAGACCAGCCGGCTTGTGCGTACCGTGAAGGTCGAGCACGAGGTGATATTTGGCCGCCATTTCGGCCGCGCGGTGGTTGAATGCGACCATCTGCTGGTCGTCATGGTCCATGAAGTCAACCTTGAAGCCCTTGACACCCATCTCGGAGTAGTGTTTGCAAACCTTCTCGAGATCGCGGTTGAAGGCCATGTAGCCGGCCCACAGTATAATGCCTACGCCCTTGTCGCGCCCGTAGTCGACAATATGCTGAAGGTCTACGTCGGGATTGATCTGGAAAAGGTCCTCGCCGCGCCCTACGGCCCAGCCGTCATCGAGTATCACGTACTCTATGCCGTTCGCCGCCGCAAAGTCGATGTAATACTCATAGGTGCGCGTATTGATGCCGGCACGGAAATCGACGCCGGAGATATTCCACGCGTTCCACCAGTCCCATGCAACCTTGCCGGGCTTGATCCACGACGTGTCGGCGATCTTCGACGGCGAGGCAAGAAGATAGCTCAGGTTGCTGGCCGCAACCTCGGTATCGCTGCCCACGACAGCCACACGCCACGGGAAGGTGCGTGCTCCGTCAATATCGGCAATGTGAGGTGCATACTTCTTGACCACGCGCTGAATACGGTTGTATCCGCCGGCCTCGGCGTGCACGGGGCAGGGTGCGAACATGCCTTCGAGCGAGGTATCGCCGTCGCTGTTGTAGAGGTAAAGGCCCGGATAATCGCACAGGTCGGACTCGGTGACACACACCTTCGTACCCTCACCGGCGTCGACCATCAACGGCAGGAATGCCAGGCGTCCGGCATTGAGTTCGGAAAGTTTCGCAACCGTATATGTATTCTCGAACGAATTGAAGAACTGGGCGTTCCAGTCGCCGTCCTTGCCCTTGCGGACATAGGGGACCGTAGCCGTGAAATCCTCGGGAAAACGGTAGGACACCTCTTCGGCCGCAACCGTGAACGGAGACTTCGCCTCTGAGACGAAACGATAGGCAATACCGTCGTCATAGGCGCGGAACTCCACGGCCCAGTTGCCTTTCATGCGGAGAGTCAGCGAATTGTAGCACTCCTCGATTTCAGCGCTGCGGTACAGCGGCGAAGCCACCGTCCCGGAGTGATTGCCACGCACGGCCTTGCGTACGACAGCCTTGTCACCCCACACGGTACCGTCGGAAAGGGTCATCGACAGAGGCGACGGCTCCATGATGCGGCGGCCGTCAAACACGATGTCATAAGTCAGTGTTTCGGCCACGGTTACGGTTGTCTGCAGATGCCCGTCCGGAGATGCAAGCGTGTAGGTTCGTTCGGCCTTTGCAGCTACGGCAAGCAGCACAAAGGCGAACAGGGAGAAGAATTTTTTCATGTTTCAAGTTAAGGTTGGTTAATTAAATGTCGTACAAAGTTAATATTTTTAATATAACAACCGATTTTTTGGACATTAAAAAGCGGCAAACGGTATTATTCCGTC
>DXGW01000170.1 GCA_019113665.1 Candidatus Alistipes excrementipullorum | reverse complement strand
TGCGGCCCGCCAGATAGCTTCGGGTGAGGTGAAGAGCGTCGACTGCGGCCGTGTCAACGGTCTCTATTACGTCAATGTATTCAGTTTCGGGCTCTTTACCACCACGTCGCAGCATACGCCCGACGGTATCAAGCATCGCATAGGCCGCCTGGCCTACCTGTTCGAGGGAATAAAGGAGCTCAAGGAGATGCGGACGATCCCGTTGGAGGTGACCACCGACGAGCGTACCTTCAAGGTCGAGGCGCTCATAGCGCTCGTCTTCAACGGCGAGACCGCCGGAAGCCTGCCGCTGGCCCCGGGCGCAAGCATCAGCGACGGCCTGCTCGACTGCATACTCATCTGCAAGAGCGACGTGCTGCTTCTTGGCATCAACGTCATACGCCACATGATCGGCGGCTATCCGTCGTCGATAGTCTACCTGCGGAGCCGGCACATAAGGATAACATCGACGCTCGGCGACATAGCGACCGATGTCGACGGACAGCGGGGTGTCGATTTCCCGCTCGATGTGGAGTGCCTGCCCGGCGGCCTGAAGGTCGTGGCACCAGCGAAGGAGTAGCCTCTGCAATACGAAACAGGCCCGGCTTGCTGCCGGGCCTGTCTCGTATTGCTGTAAGGTGTCGCCGTTACGCCTTCCTTTTGGGCTCGTGGAATCCGTACACGGCCTTATCACCGAGTTCCTCCTCGATGCGGAGCAGCTGGTTGTACTTGGCCATGCGGTCCGACCGCGACATCGAGCCGGTCTTTATCTGGCCCGAGTTCGTGGCTACGGCTATGTCGGCGATGGTCGAATCCTCGGTCTCGCCCGAACGGTGCGACGTTACGGTGGTATAGCCGGCGCGGTGTGCCATCTCGATGGCGTCGAGCGTCTCGGTGAGCGTGCCTATCTGGTTGACCTTGATGAGTATCGAGTTGGCGCAGCCCATCTCTATGCCCCTCTTCAGAAATTCGACGTTCGTGACGAAGAGGTCGTCGCCGACCAGCTGGCAGCGGCTGCCGAGTTCGCGTGTCAGCATCTGCCAACCTTCCCAGTCGTTCTCGGCCATGCCGTCCTCGATCGAGTCGATGGGGTATTTGTCCACCAGGGCGCGCAGGTATTCGACCTGCTCGCGCGAGGTGCGTTTCGCTCCCTTCCCGCCCTCGAAAACCGTATAGTCATAGATGCCGTCCCTGTAGAATTCCGACGAGGCGCAGTCCATGCCTATCATGACGTCCTTGCCGGCAACGTATCCGGCAGCCCCGATGGCTTCGATTATCGACTCGATGGCGTCCTCCGTGCCGTTGAGGGCCGGGGCAAAGCCTCCCTCGTCGCCGACGGCCGTCGACAGCCCGCGTTTGTGCAGCACCTTCTTGAGGCTGTGGAAGACTTCGGCTCCCATGCGCACGCCCTCGCGGAGCGACGAAGCGCCCACTGGACGTATCATGAACTCCTGGAATGCGATGGGCGCATCGGAGTGCGATCCGCCGTTGATGATGTTCATCATCGGTACGGGCAGAGTCTTGGCGTTCGTGCCGCCGATGTACCTGTAGAGCGGCATGCCGTAGTAGTCGGCCGCGGCGCGTGCCGCCGCGAGCGAGACGCCGAGAATGGCGTTGGCTCCGAGACGCGACTTTGTCGCCGTACCGTCAAGCTCGATCATCTTGCGGTCGATGCCTGCCTGGTCCGTGACGGGAGTGCCCAGCAGAGCCGGTGCAATGATCGTGTTGACGTTCTCTACGGCCTTCATGACGCCCTTGCCCTGATAGCGTCCCTTGTCGCCGTCGCGAAGCTCGAGGGCTTCGTGTTCGCCGGTAGATGCACCGCTCGGTACGGCGGCGCGGCCGAAGGCCCCTGAAGCGGTTTCGATTTCGACCTCTACGGTCGGGTTGCCTCTCGAATCGAGGATCTCCCTCGCATGAACTTTTACTATTTCCATAACTGTCTGTTTTATCTTTTCGTGTTTGCATTTTCCGTGCCGCACTGCAGCGGCCCGGCCTTTATGACACAAACGTATGGACAGTGTCGGAAATTGCCGTCACGGGCCGAATATTTCACGCTATCGCATGAGCAGCGACGAGTCTCCGTAACTCAGGAAACGGAACCCGTTGTGCAGGGCGTAGTCGTATATGCGGTGCCAGTCGTCACCTACATATGCCGCCACGAGCAGCAGCAGTGTCGACTGCGGCTGGTGGAAGTTGGTGATGATGTTGCGTACGATGCGGTATTCGAATCCCAGCGGCGTGATCATGATGCGTGTCGCGGCCTTGATCTTCTCCAGCCCGTTGCGCCTCATGTAGCCGGCCAGTTCGGCAAGGGCGTCGCGTCCCGTGTATTCGGCCGGAATGTCGTAGGGTTCCCATTGCCCTATGACCTCGTCGCCGCACGAACCGGCGGTGTGGATTCTCCATGCAAGTACGGGCAGCGATTCGAGCGTGCGTACCGACGTCGTGCCCACGGCCGTGATGTTGCCGATGTTGGCGAGCAGCGTCTCGACGGTCGAGAGCCGCACCTCGAAGTGCTCGGTGTGCATGGGGTGGTCGGCGGCGTCCTTCTCCTTGACGGGCAGGAACGTGCCGGCGCCTACGTGCAGCGTCACCTCCTCGAATGCGAATCCGCGGCTGCGCATCGACTCGATGAGCTCGGGCGTGAAGTGCAGGCCGGCGGTCGGTGCGGCAACCGAACCCTCGAATTTCGAGTAGACGGTCTGGTAGCGCGTGTTGTCGATCTCCTCGCTTTCGCGGTTGAGGTATGGCGGTATGGGTATGCGCCCGAGGTACTCGAGCAGCTGGCCGAAGGTCATGTCGGCGTCCCAGTCGAAGCGCACGATGTGCTCACGCGAGCCTCGCTCCTCGATACGCGCCTCGATTTTCGACGGACGGCCCTCGAAATCGAAATTGATGGCCACGGCCCCCTCCTTCCACTTCTTGAGGTTGCCGACGATGCAGCTCCAAGAACACGAACCCTTGACGGCAAATGCCCGCTCGTAGTCGGCCGGGTCGTGCGGCTCGAGGCAGAAGACCTCGATGCGGGCGCCCGACTCCTTGTGCATGATCAGGCGGGCGCGTACGACCTTCGTGTTGTTGAAGACCAGCAGCGAGCCTTCGGGCAGCACGTCGCCGATGTCGGCGAAATGCTTTTCGGAGATAGCCCCCTTGTCGTATATGAGCAGTTTCGAGGCCGAGCGTTCGGCCAGCGGGAATTTGGCTATGCGTTCCTCGGGAAGCGGGTAGTCGTAGTCGTGTATGTCTATGTGTCTCTCCATGATGCGGATTGAAAAAAGAGGACTGCCCCGGCCTTTGCGGCGGGCAGTCCCGTTGTCTTAAGGTGTGGCTTACGCCTCGAATCCCTTGCCGATGGCGAGGAAATCCTCGGCCTTCAGTGCAGCGCCTCCGATAAGACCGCCGTCAACGTCGGGCTTGGCGAAGATCTCGGCTGCATTCGACGGTTTGCAGCTTCCGCCGTAGAGGATCGGGCACTCGTCGGCAGCCTTGCCGAACTTGCCGCGCAGAACCTCGCGGATATATGCGTGGATCTCCTGTGCCTGCTCTGCCGTAGCGGTCTTGCCGGTGCCGATGGCCCATACAGGCTCGTATGCTATGACGAGCTTCGAGAACTGCTCCTCGGTGAGGTTGAATACCACCTCCTCGATCTGTGCCTTGACAACGTCGAAGTGCTTGCCTGCCTCACGCTCCTCGAGGTTCTCACCTACGCAGTAGATGGGGGCAAGGTTGTTGGCGTATGCCTGCTCCATCTTCCTGTTGAGTGTGGCCGACGTCTCGCCGTAGTA
>DXGW01000169.1 GCA_019113665.1 Candidatus Alistipes excrementipullorum | reverse complement strand
CGCCCTTTATCGTGAGGGTCTCTTCGTTTAGAGCCTGCGACAGCCACTCCTCATACATCGCATGGGCCTTTTCCTCATCGACACCTGCGGCGCGTGCTATTTCCTCTTCGAGCGAAATGCCTCTGCGCTGTTCGGTGAAAGCGACGATACGGCGCGGTTGTTCCATGCTTGTACTGGTAACGCGTTTCGCCCCGAATCGCTCGGTAAACAGCGATCCTATGCCGGGAAGGTATAATTCCCTGCCTGCTGCAAGTATGTTGTAGGCGAGGCTGTCTATTTGTTCTACCATTTTGCGGTTTTCTTTTTATGAGACTTGTGTTTCGTATCGGGGTTGGCGGCCGCCTGTACGGTAACCACTTCCTTGGCCGGTTTGGCAAAGCCGCGGTAGATCATGTATATACCCAGAATAATGAACGGAATGCTCAATATCTGTCCCATGTCGAGCATCATTCCCTTTTCGAAATCCACCTGCTCTATCTTGATGAACTCGATTATGAAGCGTGTGAGGAATATGCCTTCGAGACCCACGCCGAAGAGAACTCCGGGCCGGCGCCGGCCCATGTCCTTCGCATAATACATGTATGCGAGAATTACGAAAGTCACTATATAGCACAACGCTTCATACAGTTGTGTCGGGTGCTGGACCGGAACCGCCTCGATCGGGAGGTTGGGATATAGCCTGACGAACTTGAAGCCCCAGGGGACATCGGTGACGTTGCCTATGATTTCCGAATTGAACAGGTTGCCCAGTCGGACTATCGCGCCGCCTATCCCTACCGGTATCATTATGCGGTCGAGCGACCATATGTACGGCATCTTGTTCTTGCGGGAGAAGAGCCACAGCCCTATGAGCAGTCCTATCGCCGCGCCGTGGCTCGCCATGCCGCCGTCACGTATTTCGGTTATTATGGCCCAGGGTTTTGCCAGATAGTACGACGGTTCGTAGAAGAGGCAGTGCCCGACCCTGGCTCCGATTATGGTTGCAAGCGTTCCGTAAATGAAAATGGAGTCGGCTATTTTCTGGTCGAGACCCTCTTTTTTGCAGAACGAGTTGAACATGTATCCGCCCAACAGCAGGGCAATGGCCCACATCAGGCCATAGTAGCGAATGTCGAACGAGCCGATCGAGAAAAGTACGGGGTCGAAGTCCCAGACCACCACCAAATTGTGCAACATAGTACTATCTGTTGTCTATCTCTTTTTTACTTGCTTTCTTGAGTGTGAACGAGAACGTACTGCCGACGCCGAGTTCGCTGCGTACGGTGATCCGTTCGCCGTGCGCCTCGATTATGTGTTTTACGATGGCCAGGCCGAGACCCGTTCCTCCCTGTTCGCGCGAACGGCCCTTGTCCGTGCGGTAGAAACGCTCGAAGATGCGCTGTGTGTCCTCCTTGCTGATTCCGAGACCGTTGTCTTCGACCTCGATGAGGATCTTGTCTATCATGTCGCGGAACTTTACGACAGTTGCACCGCCCTTTTTGCCGTAGTGTATCGAGTTGATGATGAGGTTTACGAGAACCTGTCCTATGTAGTGCTTGTCGGCAACCACGATGAACGGCGACGGCAGGTTGTCTGCTCCGCGGACCGTCAGCGTGATCTCTTTCTTAGCGGCCTCCATCTCGCTCTGGTCGGCTATCTCCTTGGCGAGTGCGACGATGTCGAACGACTGGCGTTTCATCTGGTTCATGTCGCTTTCGAGCCGCGATATGGTGTCGAGGTCGTTGATTATGTTTATGAGACGGTCGATGCTCTTCTCTGCGCGTTCAAGGTATGTGCGGTTGATGAGTTCGTCCTCAAGGCCTCCGTCGAGCAGTGTCGAGATGTAACCCTGGATATTGAAAATCGGGGTTTTAAGTTCGTGTGCCACATTGCCGAGATACTGTTTGCGGAATTTCTCGGTCTCCTTGAGGCGTGCTATCTCCTTGTCGTTGTCGTCGGCCCATGCGGTCAGCTCGCGCGATACGTCCTCGACGTGCTTGTCCTTCAGCTCGTCGAGTATTTCTGTCGTGTGGACGTCACGTGAGAGTACTATCGAGTATATCGGTTTGAGCTTGTATGCAACGTATTTGTACATCATCAGCAGCGAGAACAGCGCGATGACGGCGAATACGCCGACAGCAACGAGCACTGTCACCCACCATTCGGCATGCAAACAGATCATTACCACCGCCACGCATATCGTGGCCACGAGCGAAATGAGGAGAGAAGCTCCCTCTTTGGTCTTTATAGCCATAACGTCAATTGTTTATAATCAGTTTTCCTTCGACATGGTACAGGGCTTCGATCTCGGATCGCTCCAGTGTCATGTCGTCGAAATGTTTCCTGTCGCCGGCCACGAGCTTGATGCCCGTTTTGGTTTTGGCGACTCTCAATTTACGCAAAGTTACGAATTTTTCGCAAACAACAACGTATTCCTCTCCTAAAATTATTGCATCAATGTCTGTCTTCTTTATGATTACGACCGTTCCCGGTGGTGTCGAACGGCCCATGGCCTGCCCGTTGTATACCATTGCCAGGTCGCAGCTGCCGAGCTGGGGGATAAACAGCGATGATGAAGGCTTCATCGAATCGATATTTCGCAGTCCTGTTTCGATGTCGCAGTTGTAGAACGGGATCTGCGAGGCGCTCGAACTTTCGGACGCGAACATGCTGCCTTCGCCCGTGAGTATCCAGGCCTTGCTTATTTCCGGGAATTTGGCGACAATGCGTTCGGCTACATCGCGCGAGATACCGTTGTTGCCGCGTTTTATCTGATACAGGTTTTCGCCGTACGGGAGCCCTATATGCCTGGCAAAGTAGTTGGTCGTCATGTTTGCCCACGATATGATGGCATAAATTCTCTCCCAATTACTGTTGTTTTGTGTCATAATTAAAAAAAAAATTGCATCTTTGCACCATGGTTCCGTAGTTCAATGGATAGAATGCAAGATTCCGGTTCTTGTGATGAAGGTTCGAATCCTTTCGGGACTACATTCCTGGCGCGTATTGCGCGTACGTGCGCAGAATCATGCATTCCCGGTTCCATGAATCGGGAATATCTTTTCGCGTACAGTATCTTACGGAATTTCAGGAAGGGCTTTTGATGCGTGTTTCTTCATTAGCGAATAGTTTGTTTATTTATGTAGGTTTGGCGTTTGGGTCGTTATGGTTGCCGGCCCTGTATCCTGCCGGCGCCATATCTGTAGTGTCCATATATTATATTAAAGCACAGACTATAACCGATGCCACAAAACAGGTTTTTCGACGACCTCACAATGTACATGTAGTTGTAATCTGTGCACAAGGCACCCTACAACTTTTAACCCTCATTGTGATGAAAAAAAATGTCGAAAATTTGTTTTGCAGGGTAAAAGCTGATGCTTTCAATAATATGTCCCGACAACCGTCTCCGATTATCGAGACAAATATAGCTTAAAATTTCGGATTGTAAATAAAGAGTGTGCCTGAAAAGTGTGCGTATGGGAAAAATGTGTTACATTTGTAGGTAAATTTGATAGTATGGGTGTCGACAGAAATTTAAGGAATACCGAGAGCGACAGCGAGTTTGAAAACCGTATAAGGCCTCATGAGCTTGGAAGTTTTGCCGGTCAGGACAAGATCGTCGACAATTTGCGTGTTTTCATCAAGGCCGCCCTCATGCGTGGCGATTCTCTCGACCATGTGTTGCTGCACGGGCCTCCGGGACTGGGCAAGACAACGCTCGCCAATATCATAGCCAACGAGATGGGCGCGCAGCTCAAGGTAACGTCGGGACCCGTACTCGACAAGCCGGGCGACCTTGCCGGCCTGCTGACCAATCTCGGTGCGGGAGACGTGCTGTTCATCGACGAGATACACCGTTTGAGTCCCATAGTCGAGGAGTATCTCTATTCGGCAATGGAGGATTTCAAGATAGACATCGTGCTTGACAAGGGGCCGTCGGCGCGTTCCATACAGATCGAACTGGCTCCGTTTACGCTTATCGGGGCAACGACGCGCAGCGGCCTTCTGACTTCGCCGTTGCGGGCGCGTTTCGGCATACAGTGTCATTTGGAGTATTACGATGCGCCGGTGCTGGCAGGCATTGTCAAGCGTTCGGCACGGATTCTCGACATATCCATCGACGACGATGCCGCCGTTGAGGTTGCGCTGCGTTCGCGCGGCACCCCGCGTATTGCCAACTCGCTGTTGCGCCGTGTCCGCGATTTCGCGATGGTGAAGGGCGAGGGACATATCGACCTTGGAATTACGCGTATCGCCCTGCAGGCCCTGAATATCGATTCGCGCGGCCTCGACCAGATGGACAACCGTATACTCGAAACCATCATCGCCAAGTTCAAGGGCGGTCCCGTGGGACTGAATACCATAGCTACGGCCGTAGGCGAGGAGGCCGGCACCATTGAGGAGGTTTACGAGCCGTTCCTCATAAAGGAGGGCTTCCTGAAACGCACGCCGCGCGGCCGCGAGGCTACGGAACTGGCGTATCGCCATTTGGGTATAACACCATCGTCGGAAGAGGGCTTTCTGTTCTGACATATCGTTATGAAGAGGCTCAACGCAATAGCCTGTGCCGTAGCAGTATCGGTTGCAGCGGTGTCGTTTGCGGCACGGCACGTGACGGTTTGCAACGGCCGAACCCCGCTTTACAATACATATTCACCTGAAGGCAAACTACAGTATTCCGAGACGGCGTCGTTCCGTATATCGAACGACTCGACGTATGTGTATATGGCACAGACCGGCGCCGGTGAGCCCGGCCGCAGCGAATTGAGATACTATATATACGGCCGTAAATTGTGGATACCGATGCGGAGCAACCTGCAGGCTCTCTCCGACGAGCTATGTCGCGAAACGGTGCAGACGGGAGATTCCGACATGCGTATCGGAATAACCGATATGTCTGGTTCCGACCTGTATGTTCCGTTTGATGTCCGGGAGGGCGATAAGCTGGTCGAAGCTGCCACGACATGCCGTATGCGTGTTAGTGACGATACCGGCCGTTCCGTCGATATGCCGGCTATGTCCATCAAGATGAAAGGCGAGGTGCTGGCACCGCGGCGTATCGCGACACCGGCCGGCGATTTCGACTGTTCGGCCGTGCGTATTTCCGTCAGGGTGAAGATGTCGATAGTTTCGATGACCGAGTACATGATACTCTATTTCGTTCCGGATACGGGTATGGTAGTACGCGAGGAGAGTGTCACACGCAAGGGCGACATATCCGAATATATGCAATTGGAGAGCCTGCCCGAGCCGTAATCTGCAGGAATGACCGGATTTTCAGTACGTTTTTTTGCCTGTTCCGATTAAAAGGTTAATTTTGTAATTGTGTAACAACCTGATAATCGGA
>DXGW01000168.1 GCA_019113665.1 Candidatus Alistipes excrementipullorum | reverse complement strand
AAAACTTAACGTCGCACGCATGTGCGCCATTAGGTGATTGGCACGGGAGAATCCGTAGCTCAGCCGGTAGAGCACAACACTTTTAATGTTGGGGTCCCGGGTTCGAGCCCCGGCGAGTTCACCTGAAAAGCAAACTCTTTCACAAGAGTTTGCTTTTTTATTTTCCACGCACAGGCTCCCGTCTGCCATTACCCGACACTCCGGAGGCACATCGGCAGTCCTCAACAAAAATCCGACGTTGGCCCATATGCGGCCATGACAGACAAAAAATGGGAGCACAAAGATGCTCCCATTTCAAATAATAACACACGCCAGGAGATCAGTTCAGATCGAGACCGTATTGCCCGAGCCACGAACGCACGCTTCCGGCATCTACCGTGTTCAGAAGCCGTCCATCTTTCCACTGCAGGTCGGGATATTCTCTTTTCAAGGCCGAGACGCTGCTGCTTATGCCGCTTCCTCCGGAGGTGGCAAACGGAATAACCATCTTACCCTGCAGATCATGCGATTCGATAAATGTATTGACGGCACGCGGAGCAAGCCCCCACCAAATGGGATAGCCGATAAAAACGACATCGTACCGGGAAACGTCGATATCCATCTTCCTGATGGCCGGCCGTGATTTCGGGTCTTTCATCTCCAGCGAACTGCGCGACCGTGAATCGTGCCAGTCGAGATCGGCGGCAGTATACGATTCCACAGGCTCGATCGTGCGGAAATCGCCGCCGACAATACCTGCAAGTGATTTTGCGACAGCAGCCGTAGTCCCTGTTGCCGAAAAGCAGACTACGAGAGCCTTTGTCTTGTTGTTATTCATAACTTTACTGTTTTGGGCCGAGGCGCCGGCTCCCGACATTACGGCGAGCACGGCCGCCATGGAAAAAATCATCTTCTTCATAACACACTGTTCTATTGCAAATCCGGTACACGTTCAATAATGCGTATGGCATTCAGCGCATACGGGAATCCGACATAAGGCAGGCACTGCACGACGGCGGCATACATGGTCTGCCTGTCGTTGCCGGCCTTGAGGTTGCCAGCAGCATGCGAAGCAATCTGATGCTCGGCGCCCATGGCCGTCAGCACACACAGCGACAGCAATTCACGCATTTTCACGTCCAGCACGCCGCGCGTATAGAAATCGCCGAAGCACATTTCGGTCAGGAAATCGGGCACGTCCTTGTCCATGCCCTGCGGCAGGTTCTTCATGGCCTCACGTATCTCATCGCCATACAGAGGTTGCTGTATGCGTTCGCCTTCGGCGTGACGCGTCTGTTCGGTGACGGTCGCCTGCGCCTCCAGCGGCAAGGCAATACCCCGCCCCGCAAACACCTCGTTTATTGTCGCCACGGCATTCAGCGTACGCGGAAACCCGATGAACGGCGCGCACTGGTATATGGCCTCGCGCAGTTCGAGCGGCGTGACACCTACATTCAGGGCCGCTCCGGCATGAGCCTTCAACTGCGGCAGCGTCTGCATCGTGGCAAGACATACGCAAGTTATAAGTTCACGTGTCTCAACAGGCAGTTCTCCGCATCTGAATACCTCTCCGAAGATGAACTTCTGCAGTATATCCATCAATTCGGGGTCCGTACCCTCACCCGTCAGAGCCTCACCGCCGAAAAGGGCCCGGTAATTCTGTTTGCAATAATCTATTCTGTCCATATCCGTTTTCTTTTGGGAAAAGGCGGGAACTCCGGTCAATACGGCCAGAAGCCCCGTCATAAACATCTTTCTCAGGTTCATCATTATTTGCTGTTGCCGTTGAACGATTTACGGAAAAAACTTTCGATACGGTCGAACGGTATGACATCAAGATTGTCATAGAGGTCGACATGGCAGGCCCCGGGAATGATAAGCAGCTCCTTGTTGTCACCGGTCAGACGTTTGAAAGCGTCTTCACTGAAATAGCGCGAATGTGCCTCGGCCCCGTGTATCATGAGTACGGCGCTGCGGATTTCGCCGATATACGACAATATGGGCATATTGACGAAGGCCAGCGAATTGAGAACGTTGAGCCCGTCGTTCGAGTTCGGAGAGCGGCGGTGGTACCCGCGCTGCGTCTTGTAATAGTCGTGATACTGACGCACGAAGAGCGGTGCATCGTCCGGCAGCGGATCGACAACTCCACCGTCACGCCCGTATTCGCCACTGCGGTACTCTTCTGTACGACGTTCATTCAACCTTACGCGCAGATCGTATCTGTCGTCGGCCGACATCGAATCGAAATAGCCGTTGGCATTAACACGGCTCATGTCGTACATGGTCGAAGTAACCGTAGCCTTGATACGCGGGTCATTTGCTGCCGCATTGAGTGCAAAACCTCCCCAACCGCAAATACCGACAATACCGATCCTGTCGGCATCGACATCGTCACGCGTAAGCAGGTAATCGACTGCGGCACTGAAGTCGTCCGTACTTATCTCGGGCGATGTCAGGCAGCGCGGCGTACCGCTGCTCTCGCCGTAAAACGAGGGATCGAACGCCACGGTCAGGAAACCGCGTTCGGCAAGCGTCTGCGCATAAAGGCCCGACACCTGTTCCTTGACCGCCCCGTAAGGGCCGCTTACGGCTACGGCAGCCAGACGGCCTGACGCGTTCTTCGGTTTGTAGAGATCCGCAGCGAGCGTAATGCCGTAGCGGTTGTGGAAAGTGACCTTGGCGTGATCGACCTTGTCGCTTTCGGGGAACACCTTGTCCCACTCTTGTGTCAATTCCAGATTATCCATATCCGTAGATTTTGAATGTTTGTCAGGTTCCGATGCCATGGCATTTCCAAATACCAGGGCAGCAAGCATTATCAGAAGTCGTGTTTTCATATGATATAGTTTTTGTATTCAGGGGCACGGCTAAACCGTATCGGCCCTTGTCATCAATCGCAATACAAAGGTATGGCGGATACACGAAACGGGCATTAGACGTATTACTGAATCTTCTACCATTTTTACCGATTTCAACCGACATGGCAGGACAACCTGTCGTATCGTTTAATATCTTTGCGGCCGGAAAATGAGAAAACGCCGACACTCACATCGGCACAACGTCTGTAACATCATGAACAAATTCAACTGGAAAGGCCATGGTTCGATGCTCGTGGCCAACAGCATATGGGGACTGATGTCGCCCATAGCCAAGATCGTCATGACAGGAGGCATCGTCACCCCGCTCGTATTGAGCGATCTGCGCATATTCGGGGCGATGGTGCTTTTCTGGATCGTCTCCCTGTTCTGCAAACGCGAGCATGTATCCTCCCGCGACATGGTCAAGCTCTTCGGGGCCTCGATGCTCGCCATTGTATTCAATCAGGTCAGCTTCATTTTCGGCGTCGGCCTGACATCGCCGGCGGACGCCTCGATCATCACGACCAGCATGCCCCTGTGGGCAATGCTTCTCGCCGCAATATTCCTGAAGGAGCCCGTCACCGGCAAAAAGGTTCTGGGCATAGCCTTCGGAGCGGGAGGTGCCCTGCTCCTCATCATCGGCAGCAACCACGGTCCGGTATCCGAAGCCGGTTCGGACACGAAAATATGGGGAGACCTGCTGGTCCTGACGGCTCAGTTGAGCTATGCGCTGTACATCGTGCTGTTCAAGAACTTCGTCACACGCTACTCGCTCATCACGATAATGAAATGGATGTTCACCTATGCATTCATCTGCACG
>DXGW01000167.1 GCA_019113665.1 Candidatus Alistipes excrementipullorum | reverse complement strand
GGGATCACGGAATCCGACAACCTGGTCGCCTGGTATCGGGTTGCAGCATTCTGCTCGTACGAACTGCTCCGGAGCAGTTTTGTCTGCCGGCTTGTTATTGTTGTCCTGCGCAATATCGTCGTCGTCCTTGTCTTCGTTGTTTATGAAGAGCGTCCAGAACTTCAGTATTTTGCTCTTGGAATTCGATTTAAGTACCTTTTCCAGGTCATCGAGATTGATTATGCCGGCGCCGAGCTTGCTGTAAAATTCGTCCTTGTTGGAGCATTCGTAAGCAGGTATCACCTTGCGCAATACCCTTCCGCTCTGCTTGACATTGAACTTGCTCAGCTGTTCCTCGAATATTTTGATGCCGCGCTCGATGTTGTTCTGTTGTTCGCGCTTGAGAAAACTCGTGATCGACTGTTTGGCCTTGGTCGTGGTTACGATGTTGAGCCACTCGGGTTTCGGCTTGGCGTTGTCAGCGGTTATTATCTCGATCTGGTCGCCGTTGTTGATCTGTGTGGTGATAGGCTCGATCTTGTGGTTGATCTTGGCGCCGATAGCCTTGTTGCCTATCTTGGTGTGAATGTCGTATGCAAAGTCGAGAGCCGTGGCGCCGAACGGTAATGTGCGCTGCTCTCCCTTTGGCGTAAATACTGTAATTTCAGATGTATATAGCGATAACTTAAAGTTGTCGAGGAACTCAACGGCGTTCTCGTTCGGCCCGTTCAATGCATCTCGCACCTTCTTGAGCCATTTGTCGAACTCATCTTCGTCCTGCGAAATTGTCGCTTTTTTGTATTTCCAATGCGCTGCAAAGCCCTTTTCAGCTATCTCGTCCATGCGCTCCGAGCGGATCTGGACTTCGACCCATATGCCGTCCGGACCCATTACGGTGACGTGCAACGCCTCATAGCCGTTGGCCTTGGGCATGCTTATCCAGTCGCGCAGACGTCCGGGTTTCGGGGCGTAGATGTCCGTAATGGAGGAGTAGATCTGCCAGCACTGTGTCTTCTCAGACGGGAACTCGGCAGCATGGAATATTATGCGTATGGCAAACAGGTCATAGACCTCCTCAAACGGTATCTGCTTGCGTTGCATCTTTGACCATATCGAATAGGTGCTCTTTACCCTGCCGGATATCTCGTACTTGATGTTGTTGCGGTTCAGCGCCTCGATAATCGGGGCGTTGAACCTTTCGATATATTGCTGGCGTTCGGGCTCCGTCTCCTCCACCTTGCGGCAAATCTCTTCATAATCCTTTGGGAAACGGTATTTGAGACACAGATCCTCGAGTTCGGTCTTGATGGCATACAGTCCGAGACGGTGTGCAAGAGGTGCAAACAGATGGAATGTCTCTCCAGTTATCTTTATCTGCTTGTCTACGGGCATATACCCCAGTGTCCGCATGTTGTGCAGGCGGTCTGCTATCTTGATGAGGATCACCCGGACATCGTCCGACAGTGTCAGCAACACCTTGCGGAAGTATTCGGCCTGTTCCGAGGTGTCGGCGTTGAATACTCCCGACATCTTCGTCAGGCCGTCGACCATCGATGCGATCTTCGGGCCGAATATGCGTTCCATGTCCTCGACCGTGTATTCGGTGTCCTCCACTACGTCATGAAGCAGTGAAGCGACAACCGACTTTACGCCGAGCCCGATCTCCTCTATGACGATTTTGGCTACAGCAATCGGATGCAGGAGGTACGGTTCGCCCGAACGGCGCCGCACCCCCTGATGTGCCTCTTTAGCGAGGAAAAATGCCCGTTTTATCAGGTTCCAATCTTCGTCATTCTTGCATATTTTGGTGCAAGAATAGAGGAGATCGTTCCATTTTTCGGTTATAAGTTTCTCGTCCTCTTCGCTGTAGCCCATATTATCTGAATTATAGCTTTACTTCCTTACGACTTTCGTGTCTTAACGATCTCGCGCACTTTGGCTTCGATCTCCTCGCGAAGTTGTGTGTCGTTGGTCAGCGCCTCCTTGACGGCGTCGCGTCCCTGTCCGATCTTGCGGTCGCCGTATGAGAACCACGATCCCGCCTTCTTGATGATACCGGAATCCACGCCGATATCGATGATTTCGCCCAGACGCGATATTCCCTCGCCGAACATGATGTCGAACTCTGCCTTCTTGAACGGGGGTGCAACCTTGTTCTTTACAACCTTGACTCTCGTACGTGTTCCGAGCTGCTCTTCGCCGTCCTTGATGACCGATACGCGGCGGATATCCATACGTACGCTGGCATAGAACTTCAGGGCGTTACCGCCGGTCGTGGTTTCGGGATTGCCGTATACTACCCCGATCTTGTCGCGCAACTGGTTGATGAATATGCAGACCGTCTTGGTCTTGGCAATGCTCGATGTGAGCTTGCGCAGCGCTTGTGACATCAGACGGGCTTGAAGTCCCATCTTCGAATCGCCCATGTCGCCTTCGATTTCAGCTTTCGGGGTAAGCGCAGCCACCGAGTCGATGACGATTATGTCGATGGCGCTCGAGCGGATAAGCGAATCCGCAATCTCAAGGGCCTGTTCTCCGTTGTCGGGCTGCGAGATGAGCAGGTTGTCTACATCGACACCGAGTTTCTGGGCATAGAAGCTGTCGAATGCGTGCTCGGCGTCTATGAATGCAGCTATACCGCCCATCTTTTGGGCTTCGGCTATGGCGTGTATCGCCAATGTCGTTTTACCCGACGACTCGGGGCCGTATATCTCGATGACGCGGCCCTTGGGGTATCCTCCGACGCCCAGAGCAGCATCGAGTGTTATCGAGCCTGTGGGGATAACCGGAACATCGGCTACACTGTCGCTGCTCATGCGCATGATCGAGCCCTTGCCGAAATCCTTTTCTATCTTTTCCATTACCGCGTTGAGCACCTTGAGCTTGTCCGCGTTTACCTGAACTTTTTCTGCCATATTTTGGTTTGCTGTTATTTATACGAATCGATTATCTGGTTGTAATGATCTCCGGTTTTGACCTTGTCGAAGATCTTCTCTATGCGCCCTTCGGCGTCGATCACGAATGTAGTGCGCAGTACGCCCATGTATTTGCGGCCGTACATCGATTTCTCTGCCCACACTCCGTATGCCTCGCACACGCTGTGGTCGGTATCGGCCAGAAGCGTGAAGTTGAGTTCGTGTTTTGCGCAGAAATTCTGATGCGATTTTTCGCTGTCGGGGCTGACGCCTACTATCTGGAATCCCATTTTTGCAAGTTCGGCCTTGCCGTCCCGGAGGTTCTTTGCCTCGAGCGTGCAACCCGACGTGTTGTCCTTGGGGTAAAAATAGAGTATCGTGCGTTTGCCTTTCAGATCGTCCAGCGAGAACGGTGTCCCGTCCTGCGTCGTAGATTTGAAATATGGGGCCATGTCGCCCGGTGCAAGTTTAGCCATATCGGTTCCAATAAGTAAATTAATACTCAAAGTTACTGAAAATTTATCTAAATTCATAGCGCCGGGCCGCGTTTTTTTTTAAGCGTGACAAAGCCCGTTCAATCCCACATCATTACCACCTCGACCTGTCTGTTGAACTCCTCCTGAGTCTCGTTCAGCCGCTTGCGGCATGCCGGGCAGCGTATTGCCGTCTCCGTCTCGATGTGGTCGCCGCAACCTACGCACCGTATCGTAGTGCCGTAATCGTTGCCGTAATAGTGATCGAACTGCGTTCCGCAGTGTCTGCATCTGATTTTGTAAGCCGTTCCCATAACTGTTCGTAGTTTTATTGTGTTATTGTATTGTTTGCAGGGGGTTGCCTCGCTTTCACAATACAAAGGAACGGCGCGTTTGTGTCAATTTGTGACACTAATTGAGAAAAGTGTAATTTTATTTGAACCGGGACAGATATTCGGACATGTATCTCTGCAACTCGGGCGAGTCGACTATGCGTATGTCGTCGAGCAGGCCGGCTACGAACCGTCCGACACCATGCATCGAGGCCACTTCGGTATCGAGCAGCCACTTGTTTCCGCCCAATGGCGTTATGTCGCGTTCGGCAAGCGGGTACTCCTCCGTGAGGAGGTTGTATGACATGAGGCCGAGCTCGAGCCTTACGCGCGTTCTGGTCGTCCCGTTCATTCTGAATATGTCGATGAACCCGACCCGGTGCTTCTCTTCGTGCTGCCATTCGTCTTCGAGCACTTCAACCGCCCCGATGCGCGATGTCTTGAAGAGCTTGCACATGTTGTCCGACGGGTCGAAGCACCATACCTGCACATAATTGGTGGTAAATGCGAACGGTTCTACCCTTCGGTCGCGGACTTCTCCGCCGTGCCCCGACTGGTATTTGTGCAGAATGACCTGGCGGTGCTCCTCTATTGCGTCGAGCAAAGCATGCACGTTGGAGGCGTTCTTGCCCTTGACTACGGTGTCGGCAAGCAGTTTGTTGTCATAGACCGAATAGAGTTTGCGTTTGAGGTTCTGCTTGAGCAGGTTCGTGTCGTCAATGCTTTCAATCGCACTTTTGAGTATGGCGGCCTCCTCTTCGGTGAAATGCACGAGTTGCGATATGTCCTTGAAATGGGGCGACTCCTTGTCAAGCCTTATGAACTCGCCGCTCTTCTTGATCAGGAAACCGGCGTCGCGGAACGTGTCGATGTAGCGGTAGACCGTTCTCCGTGACATGCCGAGTCGTTCGGCTATGTCGTCCACCGTATATGATACATTGGCCGTGAGCATCTTCATCAGCCGCAACATTCTTTCGATCTTGGGTTGGTCCATATGCTGTCTATTATGTTGTGAAGATACCTATTTTTTATGAATATGAAAAATGCGGGATCGAAGTTGCTTCCCGATCCCGCATTGCAGTGTCATGTGCGATTACTGAAGAAAGTGCCGACTGTTATCGCTCCTCTCGATCGGAGACGGTATTCGTCTCTGTTCTTCAGGTTTGAGCATGTGTCGTACGTTGTGCTTTGTGGACTGTGGAACTAATCTTCTCAGCGACATGGGTATGGTTGCTATGGCGTCCTGCGATATGGTTATGTCATAGCGTGATGGTATGCCAGCCGTACCGTTGCTGTCGGTTGCTACCGTGGCGAAGTGCAACGTTGTGTCCCACTCCGCATATAAACCGAGTTCGGATTGGCTTTCGTAGCCGTTTGCCATCAGAGCCTGTGTCAGCGTAGCATCGTCTACCCCGTCAAGAGATTTGAACGGGGCAGCATACCATTTCTTGGCCGTGGCATTGGGAGTCATTGATATGAAGATGACGCCGTAGCCGCTGTATCCATAGTAGCTGCCATCCTCTATCGTGTAGTTGATGGCTACTGCTGCGTCACTGCCTGTTTTGAGTTCTTCCGTCGTGAACTCCTGGCTGAATACACGCGTTGTTACGCCGTTGTTGTATCCGAAGCAGTATGCTACGTAGCGCGTATTGGCTACAAGCATGTTTGAACAGTCGACAGTGTGTTGCCCTGAGGTAAGATAGGCATTGATCGATGAACCGATTTTATCGAGAATGTTGTTCACGATCTCGTCGTCCGAGGTGAATTTCGAGAACGTTTCGTAATCCATGACGTCGGTGAAGTATGTCTCCTCGTCGGCAGATGGCAGGAATACGACTTTTGCCCCATTGACGGTCACCGAGTTGACGAATATCGAAAATGTCATCTGAGACTGCTGTGGCGAAGCCGTGCGTTGGCGTTCTATGGCAACATCGGTTGTGCGTTCGCCATTCTCGTCAATGCCGAAAACGACGGCAGCATATTCGGTGTTGCCTATGAGTGGATCGTAGAGCAGGTCGTCTGTCGAGTTCAGGCTCTGTTCGCCGGTGAATACGAACTCGGTGTTGGCCCAGTCGGTGCCGATATTGTTCTCGGAATCGATAAACTGTTGAGCCAGTTCGTCGGGCGAATAGCTGTTGAGATTCGAAGCCTGGCACATGCCGACGTAGTAGCGCGTCGATGGATTCGACGGCTTGATGTCGATATTCATAGACGTGGAGGTCACCTCGGAGAAAGTGACGTCAAAAGTGCAGTCTTCTGTGGCCTCGAATGGCGAGGTTTCGAACTCCTGCTTGGCGAGCGGTGATGTCGGGTTGCCGTTGCTGTCGAGCCCGAATGCAAAAAATACGTATTCGGTCGAAGGTACAAGGCTGTTGTATGTCGTCTCCTTTGCGCCTATATCAGTGAAACTGTCGTAGGTGTAGTCATAGCCCTGCATGGCGAATATCCATATGGCCTGCTCGATGTATTCGATATTTTGTGTTATGGTGTTGGCGTCGCCACCCCACGCTTCGTAGTCGCTCTTCTTAACCACGTCGTAAAAATACCTATAGGTATCGTAATTGGGTGTTATGGTCAGATGTGCACTGCTTGACGTGACGTTGTCTACGGCCAGCGTTAACTTGAAGTCTTCGGCAATGGATTTTGTTTCGACCTTCAGTTTGTAAAGGTCACTGGTGGCTGTGCCGTCGGTATTTAACCCGTATGCATATGCGTAATATGACGTGCCGGAGTTTAGCTGCGAAAATTTACCAGTATGTTCGCCCGAGCGTAATTGTCGGCCGATCAATTCGTCTACGCTTATGCCCTCCTGCTTGGCCAGTTCCTCAAAGTAGATCTTGTCATCTGCGATCAGTTTCTCGTCTGAACCGAGTTGGTTGTAATACTCTTCGGTTATGAGCAACAGTATGTATGTAGCGTCGTCCTGCGACGGAACGCATTTGATAGTTACGGATGTTTCGTCAGCAGACAGACTCGACAATGTCAATGTCAATTCGTCGTCGCCTGGCTTATCTCCTCCTCCTCCTGGAGTGATGTTGGGCTCTTCGGTCTGAGAGCTCTCGCATGCAAATAGCAATACTGCCACGGTCAGTGACAGCATTGCTGTGAATATTCGTTTGATCATCGTATGTCGCTATTGTCAGAATGCATAGATAGCGCGGACATAGGTGTCGCCTTCGGGATAATCCTTCCAGTCACCGTATGACGATACGCCCGTATCGCTGAATGCCGAAGCGTAGAAATAGAGTGCCTGTGTTGAATCCTCCAGACCTTCGGTCGACGACCAGAAATAGTCGGAGTCGGATATGATTGTGCCGCCGTGTTCGGAGATGGTCGGATTGAGCTGGTCCATGATCGCAAACCATGCCTCTCCTTCGTATATCGACGGCATGTACCAGCCTGTACCGTGATTTACGCACCATTCTGCAGCCGGGAAGTTGGAAATGCCGATTTCAACGAGCTTTTCGGTGTTGGCCTTACCGTCGGTTTCGCTCTTTGCGCCGGTATTGTACGAACCGTAGCCCGATACAGCCCACAATAAGGCTCCGGACTGGTCAAGCGACAGAATCTTGCCGTGCACACCGTTGCTTTCTACTTCGAATACGACGCCTTGTACGCCGTCGACATCATAGAAGTCGCCTACAGCATATCCGGCGGCCTCGACAGTTACCGAGCACGTTGCCGTAGCTGCGCCGCATGTTGCCGTAATGATTGCATTGCCTGTTGCTACAGCAGTTACAAGGCCATCGGCCGATACCGTTGCAACGCTTTCGTCAGAAGATTGGAATATGGGAGTTGCATAATTTTCGGGGGTGATCGTATAGACGAGGTTTTGTTGTTGTCCTACTTCGAGAGAGATGTTCTGTGCCTCAAATTCGATTGACACATTGACAGGTGCCTCTTCATTCTCCGTGCATGCAAACAGCATTGCCGATGCAAGCAAAATTGATAAAAGTCTCTTTATGAGAATTTTGGTTAAATTAAATAATGGGTTTGCATTTGTGTGACGATATGTCTTGCGAAATTGTCACAAAAGCAAAGTTATAAATTATTATCATGCCCATATCATTACTAAACTGTCGGTTGTAAACAAAATATTGACACTTTCGCAGCGAAAGTGTCAAATACCTGACAATTAGTAATGTTACAATATGGTGAAATGCAAAAAAAAGAAAAGCGGTTCTTATGCAAGAACCGCTTTTTCAATCTCTTCGACCATGCGCCTGAATGACTTGTCTGTCTCCATCAGGTTCGATACTGCCTTGCACGAATGCAGTACGGTGGCATGATTTCGGCCTCCGATTGCCGCGCCTATGGCTGTCAGCGGAGCCTTTGTGTGTTGCTTGGCAAGGTACATCGCTATCTGGCGAGCCTGTGCGATATCCCGAGTCCTTTCGGGCGAGTTGAAGCGCTCGCGGTCGATGTCGAGATAGTTGCATATGACCTCAATAATGTGGTCTATGGTTATCTCGTGCTGCGTCAGCTGTACATAGACCTTCAGTATGTCCTTTGCCAGCGAAGTGGTGATCTTGCGGCCGAGGAACGAGGTGTTGGCTACGAGCGACGAGAGGGCTCCCTCTATCTCGCGGACATTGGCCGAAATGTTTTCGGCGAGGTAGTTGACCACTTCGTCCGATATGTCGGCCCCGATGCGCTGAGCTTTTGCTCTGATGATCTTTATCTTGGTGTCATAGTCGGGCACGCTTATCATGGCCGACAAGCCCCATTTGAAACGGGTCAGAAGGCGCTGCTCGATGTCCTTCAACTCAACGGGCGGCTTATCCGACGTCAGGATCAACTGCTTGCCCGACATCTGGAGGTGGCTGAATATGTTGAAGAACGCATTCTGTGTACCGGGCTTTCCGGAGAGTTCCTGGATATCGTCGATGATCAGCACGTCGATCATCTGGTAGAAGTGTATGAAATTGGGGATCTCCCCGTTCTTCATCGCTGTCTGGTACTGCGCCTGGAACTTGTTCATCGATACATAGAGAACCTGCAGATCGGGGTGACGCTGGCGTATCTCATGGCCTACGGCCTGTACCACGTGCGTCTTTCCGAGACCGGAGTTTCCGTAGATGTAGAGAGGGTTGAACGGCGTGTCGTTTCCGGGGTTGACGGCTACGGACATGCCCGCCGAGCGCGCAAGCCTGTTGCACTCGCCTTCGATGAATGTCGCGAACGTGTAATTCGGGTTGAGCTGAGGGTCTATTATCATCTTCTTCAGCCCCGGAATTACGAACGGATTTTTTATATTTGCGGTATCCGTTTGTGTATTGAACTGCGATATTGCCGTTGTGTCGGCATCTACGGCAACCGGTGTCTGTGCATCGGATTTGGGTACGGCGTAGTAAAGCCGTGTCTGCTGGCCGTATATCCGGGCAATGATCGGTTTTACGAACGGAAGGTAGTTCTTTTCGATCTGATAGACGTAGCTGGCGTTGGGCACACGAAGACGGAGGTTGGTTCCATCGAATTCGAGGGGAACTATCGGAAGGAACCACTTGGTGAACTCTTCCTGCGACGTCTGCTGTTTTACCAGG
>DXGW01000166.1 GCA_019113665.1 Candidatus Alistipes excrementipullorum | reverse complement strand
CCTGTTTATGTAACGCTCCGGCCATTCACCCGTAATTTATCTCCTTAGTGCGTTTCCCGACCCGTCAGTTGCCTCCTTGGCGGGGTGGTATATGTTGTCCATCTGCCATGCATCGAGTTTTACGAGCCGAGCCTCCTTGCCGAACGAGCGTATCGACACACCGGTGCTTTCGTCGAGCGTCGGATATGTCCTTACGGCAATGCACTGCCGCCCGTTGACGAAGACTTCGACGACGCTGCGGTCGATGAATATGCGTAATTTCACATTCTCGTCCTTGTTTAAATATACGTCGGCCGTTTCGGTGACGCGCGGCCGTACATCTTCAGACAGCGATCCGCACGAGTTGTCGATTGCAATGGCCGATGCCCGAAGTTTGCTGCGTGACGGTTTGGTACGGTCCGGATATCCGCCGTTGCGGTAGAATACTATGCGGGTGTACTCCTCCTTTTGGGGAGACCGCAGTACGTCGATTTCGACCGCCGGGGCTCCGCACATATCTATTTCGGCTTCGATCTCCATGGTATTTCCTTTGACCTCGTCGAGAACGATCTCCCTGTTGGCCGGCAGGGCCATATCGCTCAAGGATACGCATTCCCCGCGCAGCGACTCGATGTCCCCGTATGGCTGAATGCGGAGGAACCCGAGACTGTCGAGCGTAAGCAGCCGCGGCAGTGTCATCAACTCGCTGTACGAGTTGCCGCCAATGCGTTTGCCGCTGGTCATGTTGAAGATGGCAACGATTCCGCCATTGCCGTCGGGGAATGCCGACGGAGCGTGTACGCCGCCGTTGCTGACGGGGCCGTGGTTGAAGTTTCCTCCACCCGTGACTATGAACTTGTCTGCGGCGGTATCGTAGTCGCCTATCAGATATTTGCCGCCGCTCTTGTGGCTGAAATGCAGAAGTATGTGCTTGCCCTTGTCGCCGATCGGCCAGAAATAGGGGCAGGCTCCGTCATCGCCGACCAGTGAATAGTCGTTGTGCTCGATGAACTGGTGCATGTATTCCCACTGCTTCAGGTCCTTCGAACGGAAAAGATATTCGGCCGGCACGCGTTGGCCGTCGGGGCCTGTGGGCTGTGTCCCTGCCGACAGTGCGTAGTAGTATTCGCCTTTGCGCCATATGCACGGGTCGAATACGTTGTATGGCTTGTTTTCACCTTTTTTTGTTATCGGGACAATCGGATCTGGCAGTTTTTCCCAGTTGAGCAGCAGCGGATCGGTCGATATGGCTGCGATGTTGCCGTAGCCTACACCGTGATATGCGGCGATAACACGATTGCCGTCGACAAACGTCGCACCCGAATAGACCTTGCTTTCGGGATCGGGATATATGGCCAACGGCAGGTCTTGCCAGTGGATCATGTCGTCGCTGACGGCGTGTCCCCAGTGCTGACGGGGATCTTCAGGCGGGTATGCCTGGTAGAAGAGGTGCCACCGGCCGTTCCAGAAGCACAATCCGTTGGGGTCGTTCAACCGTCCTTCCGGTGATATGAAGTGGTATGCAGGCCTGTGGCGGTCGAGCGAGTCGAGCCTGTCGCGCGATTGGGCATAACGCTTCAGTAACGGGTTGTCACGCAGTTCCTGTCGCTGCCTCTTTTCATCGTTGGAGAACCGGTAGTGGGGGACTTTCGACTTGAGGTCAGACTGTGCGTACACAGTAAGGTTTGTTGCCGGCAACAGTAATGCCAGTGCGGCAAGCAATGCTTTTTTCGTGTTCATGGTATGGCGGATAAGGTTGTTCCCGTAAATATAAGCATATTTTACGGAAAACAGCGGCTGAATCCGCCGTTGTTCTGCCTTTACGGTCGATTTATTTGCGGAACATCTGCCGAACGTCTTCCCACGAGCAGTCGTTCGCGTCAGCCGGTTCGATGCCCAGCAGATGGCACAGCACGATATAGACGTTCTGGTTCTGGAACGACGGCTGTATGTATCCCCTGCGGAACGCGGGCCCGGCACCGTAGAAGACCATGTGCATGTTGCGGTCGAAATTGTCGAATCCGTGCGCCCCGATGTCGGGATAAGGCGAGTCGACGGGAGAATAGTCGGCATACCACCCCGTTTCGGGAATGATTACGATGTTGGATATGCGGTTGGTATTTGAACCGTAATTGTAACGTGCGGGCATCTCGTCGCGGGCATATGCCGTCATGTGTCCAAGGCTGTTGAGTATGCCTGTGGCCTCGGCGACATAGTCGTCATCGACCTCGATCGAACATGGAATGCCTCTTATGAAGCGTACGACGCGTGTCGAATCGAGTTTGCCGTAGAAGTTTACATAACGCTCCGGAGATGTGTCGGCCGTGCCGTGATCCGATGTCACGATTATGTTGAGACTGTCGAAAACAGGCAGTTTGCGTACTTCGCGGAAGAAGTAACCGAGGGCTTCGTCGATGCTTTCCAGCTCGGCAAGCGTCTCGGGAGCGTTGCTGCCGTATCTGTGCATCGTGGCATCGAGCTGTTCGACATATACCATCGTGAGGTTCGGCACCTCGCCGTGCTCCCCGCGCAGACTTTCGAGAACCCAGTCCATGCGCTCGCGGTGCGATGCGTCGAAACGGTAGGGTATCCACCGCGTGGCCTGACGTCCGTTTATCGGGGTCTGGCTGCCGGCCCACAGATATGTATGGGCAATGCGTCCCTGCCGTTCGGCAGTGTTCCATATGGGCTCGCCTCCCCAGAACCCGGGCAGTGTAATGTCGTCAGGGTTCCACGAAAGCACCGTACGGTCCATGTCGCGCAGGTGGAAGCGGTTGTTGACTATTCCGTGGTGATCGGGGTGCAGCCCCGTAGCCATCGAGTAGTGCGACGGGAAGGTGTTGGCCGGAAAGACCGGAAATGTTTCACAATAGGTGCCGGCTGCCCGCAGCGAGTCGAGTGTCGACGTATGGCATTCCGACGGCAGGTCCCAGCGCAGGGCGTCGATAGAGATTATTACGGCATAACGGTTGTCGTTGTCGTACGGTTTTACGCCGCAGCCGGCCAACAGCAGGCATACGGCCAACACTATTGTCTTATGTTTCATTGTCAGATCTTGCCGAGCGGTTCGAAGCCTTTGCCGTACACGCCCATGACGGCGCCGACGGATATGAATGCGTCGGGGTCGATCGAGCGCACGATCTTGAGTATCTGCGAGCTTTCGCGTTTGCGGCAGACAACGAGTACCACATATCCGTTCTCCTTGGTGTACCACCCCTTCGAGTCGAGCAATGTTGCGCCGCGATGTCTTATGGTGGTTATGGCTTCGGCAATCTCCTCATAGTGCGACCTTGAGAATATGAGTATCTGGCTCGACTGCATGTTTCCCGACTGAATGTAGTCGACCGTGTAGCTCAGCACGGCAATGATTATGTAACCGAATATCACGGCGTCGATGCCGAGGTCCTTGACGAATATCGCCGAACCGATGACGAAGAAATCGACGATCATGACGATGCGGCCGTAGCTGATCGTACGGTACTTGTTGATGATGATGGCCACGATGTCGGTGCCGCCGGTCGAGCCTCCCTCGTGGAAACAGATCGCTATGCCGATACCGGTGATTATGCCGCCGAGGATTACCGAGAGCAGACGGAGGAAGAGGGGTTCGGGGTTTGCCGCGTCCGAAAGGAACGCGAGCAGGCTCCAGCCTTCGGGGAAGACTCCCTGCCAGATGGATAGCCACAGCGACAGCATGCAGATACAGAATATGGTCTTGATGCCGAAATTCCACCCGACGATGAATCCGGCGATCAGCAGAAGCAGTCCGTTGATGCAGAGTACCGAGATACCCATCGGTATTCCCGTGAGGTGGTAGATGAGCAGTGCGAGACCTGCGGCACCTGCACCCATCGAGTTGGAGGGCAGTATGCAGCCTATCCAGCCGAATGCGTATAGTGCCATGCCGAGCATCATCACGACATATTCCTTGAAAGTTATCAGAAGTTTGCGCGGAGTCAGCTGTTCCTTGACCCGATCCATTGTCATGTTCATATCCCCGAATTTGGTGTTTCCTATGGCAAAAGTATATAAAAAATTTTTTAAATCTGCAGATTGTCAGTCAAGGCTTGTCGCATATGTACGATTTTGGCCCGTATTTGGATTCGGCCGGCATGACCGATGTTGCAATCTTGCTGTTTGCGGTTTATCTCCGCATTCGTATGCGGCTTGTTCGGCTCCGGCGGATTTTTGCTATATTTGCAATATGGACGTAATCGAATTCCGTGAATTTTGCCTGTCGTTGCCGTTCGCCGAGGAGTGCACTCCTTTCGACGAGACGACATTGGTCTACAAGGTCGGCGGCCGCATGTTTGCCTATGCCGATATGGTCTGTTTCAACCGTTTTGCCGTCAAGTGCGATCCGGTGCAGGCCGAAATTCTGCGGGACCGTTATCCCGAGGTCACGCCTGCATGGCACTCGAACAAGCGCCATTGGAACGACGTACGAACTGACGGAGACCTGCCCGAGGAGTTCCTGCGCAGGCAGATACGCGATTCATACATGCTTGTACTGCGCCACAACGTCACGCCCCGAACCTTGCGCGAGGAGATTCTCTCATATATTGCCGGCCTGGGCCTCGAATGGTGACCGAACGATAACGGGCGGTTACCCGTGAGAGTCACCGCCCGTTGTATTGACGTCCGCAATCGGAACTATGCCTGTTGCGGCTGCGGTTGGTTGTTGGCTTCGTACTCCTTCTTCACCTCCAGATAGAAGTGCGAATATGCGACTTCGTAGTATGGCCCGATCCATAATGCTCCTATGAAGAGCGTGAATATGCTTAGAATAAACCAGCCGATACAACCGAGGCTCATGAAGAAATATTGCCATTTGTATCCGCACATCATCTTCTGGCTGCGGTTGATTGCTTCGAGACACCCTATCTCTGGGTTCTCGGCCAGAATGTACGGGGCCATCGAGTAGGAAAAGCCCTTGATGATGCCGGGAATGATAAGCAACAGCGACCACAGCAACGTGAATATGTTGATGAGCAGGTAGAGGCCGATGCATTTGAGGTAGTATTGGCCATTGAGGGCGCTGCCGATACCGCTGACCTCGGGCCTTTTGCCGTCACGGGCCAGCGAGAGCATAGTCATTCGGAATCCGAACGCGATCGGCGTGTATATGAATATCATGGCCAGAATGTACAATATACTCATTAGCGGATTTTTCATGTCTCCTCCGACGGCACTGCACAATCCGGATATCAACGATATGAGAAAGAATATCCATGCCGATTTGCCCCAGCTGCCGTTGATGGACTCGGAGGCAAGGGATCTGATTTGTGAATTGGTTTTCATAATAAGGCGTATTTTGGTTAATTGTATTGCAAAGTTAATTGTTTGGGGCACAAATGCAATCCCGTTTGGCGAAAAAGGTGTTGCCTGTTAGAAAATATTGCCTGTTTACGCTTCATCTTTACCGGCTTCCTCGCCGTGCTTCACGCCGACAAAGTCGAGCAGGGCGTCGGCGCAGGCCTGCGGTTCCTCGATGAAACCCATGTGCCCCGAATTGGCGAGCCATACGACTTTGGCCTGCGGGTGTGCCGCAACCATCGCCTCGGCCACTTCGAGCGGTATGTATTCGTCCTTGCGCCCGAGAATGAAGAGTTGCGGTACCTTCGAGCTGCGCAGCATCTCGTTCTGGTCCTTGCGCAGCATCATTCCGCCCAGCAGCGCAACGATGCCGTCGTCTTCGGTGATGTGTATCGTCTCGGTCAGGTCGTCGATATAGTCCTGCATGGCGGCACGGTGGTCTGCCGCAAAGCCTGCGGCGGGGACTATGCGTGCCATAAGCTCCTTTTTGCCGGCCTTGACCAGTGCGATTTCGCGACGGCGGCGCTCGAGTTTCTCGGGGCTGTCGGGATTGGGTGTCGAGCTGAGCAGTACCAGCCCGTCGAGACGTTCGGGATACTTTTCACAGAATGCCAGAGCGACATATCCGCCCATCGAATGTCCGACGATGGTGCAGCGCTCTATTCCTAATTTGTCGAGCATTGCCGCAACCGTGTCGGCGAGATATTCCATCGTGTGAACTTCACCCTTGACTTCGGAGATGCCGTGTCCCGGCAGGTCGAGCGTCACAACGCGTACGTGTTTGTAGAGCAGCGGGACGAACTCCTCCCATACGAGCATCGATTCGAGGTATCCGTGCAGCAGTACGAGGCACCGTTCACCCTTTTGCGAGTCGCATACGTGAAGGGCTGTGTCTCCGGCCATTATGAATTTTTCGGTCATGATAAAATCGGATTTAGATGTGTAAATTTATGTATAATCCCGCCCTTTTGCAAAAATATTTGTAATTTTGAACGAATTATACCTGTACGTATGGAACTGGAATTTGTGAAGTGTCACGGCTCGGGCAATGATTTCGTGATGGTCGACGGTGTAGGGCAGGATCTGCAAGGCCTCGACCTGTACGGTTTTGCCATTGATGTCTGTGACCGTGAGAAGGGTATCGGCGCCGACGGGCTTCTGCTTCTGGTGCGTTACGGCGAGGGATATGCCATGCGCATGTTCAATCCCGACGGCAGCGAAGCCGAGATGTGCGGCAACGGCATACGTTGTGTGGCGCGCCTTGCCCGTACATATACGGGCTGTGAGCATTTTGTGCTCGGGTCCGGTGGCCGCGCATACGAGGTATCGCATTGTCCCGAGATATGGCCCGGTGTCGAGACATACGGCGTGGATATTCCGGTGAGCATGTGGAGCCGCGATTTCGCCATGTTCGGCGAAGGCGGGACATTCGTCGGGCAGCCTGTTCCCGAACTTGACGGTGAACTGCGCTTTACGGCATTGAGTTTGGGCAACCCTCATATCGTGGCCCGTTGCGACAGGGTCGACATGCAGCTGCTGGAACGTCTCGGCGAGCGGGTGAAGGAGTTGCCCGGGGTATTTCCCAACGGAGTCAATGTAAGCCTTTACGAGGTTTCGGGCGAGAACTCCATCTTCGTAGCCACCTATGAGCGCGG
>DXGW01000165.1 GCA_019113665.1 Candidatus Alistipes excrementipullorum | reverse complement strand
TTCAAGGCAACGGCGAGACCCTTTTTGTTAATGGTTTTAATTCCGGACGTGGATACCTTCAGCGTAATCCAACGACCCTCCTCTTCAGACCAGAAACGCTTGGTTTTCAGATTCGGGCTGAACTTGCGCTTGGTCTTGTGGTTCGAGTGGGAAACATTGTTGCCCACTACGGCGGTTTTACCTGTGATTTCGCAAACTTTCATTGTTGTAAAATTTCTTTTCCCCACATTTGGGGACGCAAATATACTAATAAATTTGTAATTGGCAATCCGTGGCGCCCATTTATTTGTCTTCGGCCGTTTTCTTTGCCTGCGGCGCGATTGCGGCCGCACGTTTTGCGAGCATCTCGATGGCATAGGCCGTCGCCCTGTCGATGATCTGCCCGCGGTCCGTGCCCGAGTTGCGCATCATGGCCGTCGTACCCCGGGCGTCAGCAACGGCAAACCATACCGTTCCCACCGGTTTTTCCTCCGAACCACCTGTCGGACCGGCTATTCCCGTGGTTGCCACGGCAAGGTCGGCTCCCGATATGCGCCGTACTCCTTCGGCCATCTCGCGCGCCGTCTGTTCGCTGACGGCACCGTACCTCTCGATCGTTTCGGGCCGTACGCCGAGAATGGTCTGCTTGGCGCTGTTCGAATAGGCCGTCACGCCGCAAAGAAAATAGGCAGAAGCCCCGGCCATGGCTGTGAACTTGGAGGCTATGCTGCCGCCCGTACAACTCTCGGCCACGGCTATGGTCAGCCCGCGTTCGCGCAGGAATTCGTGCAGGTTGTGCTGTGCGGTGTCGTTCTCGTAGCCGACGATGTTGTCGGGAATTATGTCGTACAGTTTTGCGAACTGTCGCTCGATCTCCTGTGATACGGCCTCGCCCTCGACCTCGTATGCCGACAGTCTCAGTCTTACGATATTGGGTGACGGCAGGTATGCCAGCTTGAGGTATGGCGGCAGCGCCTCCTCCCATGCCGCGATGCGGGCCGCAAGCATCGATTCGGCAATGCCGGCCGTGATCATCGTGCGGTGCACTACGGCACGCAGCGAGAATCGCGACTTGAGTCTGGGCAGCACCTCGTCCTCCATCAGGTGCCGCATCTCGAACGGGACGCCCGGCAGCGATATGACTACCTTGCCGTCACGCTCGAACCACATGCCCGGGGCTGTCCCGTGTGCATTGAACAGCACCGTGCAGCACTCCGGAACCATTGCCTGGCCGCGGTTGAGTTCGTTGAACTCTATGCCGCGCTGCGCCAGCATGCGGCGCACGTGCTCCTCGACTTTCGGGTCGTTGACCAGACGGCTGCCGAACATGCGCGTAAGGGTGGTTTTGGTTATGTCGTCCTTTGTGGGGCCGAGCCCGCCGGTGGTGATGACGATGTTGCTGCGGCCGAGAGCCTGCTCTATGCTGCGCATGATCTGTGCGGCATCGTCACCGACCGAGGCGCGCTCGCTGACGACTATGCCTGTCGCGTTGAGCTGCTGCGCTATGTACGCGGCATTGGTATCGACGATCTGACCTATCAGAATCTCGTCGCCGATTGTTATGATCTCTGCATTCATGGTTATTGGAGATTCGCTTCTTCGCGGATAAGTGCACGGCACGACTCCCTTACGAGTTTGACGCCTTCGTACACGAATCCCGTATAAAGTTGTACCAGCGTTGCGCCGGCGTTGAGCATGGCCTGTACGTCGGCCGGGGTCATGAGTCCTCCGACACCTATGATGGGGTATGCCCCTTTCGAACGTTCGTAGATGCGGGCGACGATCTCGATGGAACGCCGTGTGAGCGGGGCGCCGCTGACCGTGCCGATACTCGACTTGCCGAGCGAATCGGGCAGTGACGGCACACCGTCGCGCGAGGCGGTCGAGTCGGTCGCCACGATACCGTCGAGTTGCGACGAGAGCATTATGTCGGTAACTTCGTCGACTTCGCTGTCAGTGAGGTCCGGGGATATCTTCAGCAGTATCGGACGGTACTGGTTCTGCCCGCGCCGGAACTCGAACATCTGGGCAAGAATCTCGCATATGCGCTCGCCGGCCGTGCATGAGTGGTTCTTGAATGCCGGGTTGCAGCTTATGTTTACCGTGAAATAGTCGACATACTGGTAGAGGTTGCGGAATACCTTCAGGTAGTCCGAAGCCTGGCTTTCGGCCGGGGTTATGGCGTTGCAGCCTATGTTGCAGCCGACGATCGTCCCTTCATGAGGGCGGCGCAGGCGTGACATGGCCTTCTCGAGGCCGCGGTTGGCCATGCCCGTACGGTGGAAGATCGCACGGTCGCGGTCAAGCCTGAATATGCGCGGACGGGGATTGCCCATCTGTGCGCGCGGGGTTATGGTCCCCACCTCGACGAAGCCGAATCCCAGTGACGACAGTTCGCGGAATGCGTAGGCGTTGCGGTCGTATCCCGCGGCAAGGCCTATGGGGTTGCTGAAACGCATGCCGAAGACCTCCCTTTCGAGCGACGGGTGCTCGACGGCGTAGATCTTGTGCAGCAACCATCTGCCGGCCGGTATGTAGCCGATCGCATGGAGGACCTGCAGTACGATCGACTGTGCCTTCTCGGGGCCGAAAAGGTAATCTATCGTGCGCAGAATACGGTGGAACATGTTTTTGTCGATTTATGGTTCATATTTATGCAAAGGTACTAAAAACTTGCGACTTCTGTCAAAAATATTCGTTGCGGTACGCATAGCCGTTGCGCATGGATTCAAACTCTTCGGGACGGGCCTTCAGACGGGCGCTTTCGGCGTCGATGTCGTAGTGCCGGCCGATCGTCCCGCACAGGGAATCCCAGCTTATGATGCGTGGCTCGACATGTTCTACACCTTCGGGATACCAACCTCCGAGCGGTAGCCCGAAGTGTCCGGCGACCGCCGCAACGGCCATCGCCGCAGCGTTCGCCTTTCCCTGCAGCGAATATCCGGCTATGTGCGGTGTCGCCACCAGTGCCTTCGACAGCAGCCGGCGGTCGATCTCCGGCTCGTGCTCCCATACGTCTATGGCGCATTCGGCACCCGATGCGAGCAGCGCCTCGGTGTCGACGACCTCGCCGCGCGAGGCGTTGATTACGAAAAGCCGGTCTCCGTACGGCAGCAGTTTCGAGTCGGCCAGATGGTATGTCGTGCTGTCGAGCGGCGTGTGGAAAGTCACTATGTCCGAATTGGCGAGAAGTTCCTCGATGGAGACGAAGCCGAGATGTTCGCGCTCCTCACGCGGAGGGTCGCAGCAGAGGACCTTGAAACCCCATGCATCTGCATAACTGCTTACGAGGCTCCCGACATGGCCCACGCCGACCACGCCGATGCGCAGGTCCGACGGCTTGAGACCCTTCATGCCGAGCCATTTGACCAGTACGGCTCCGACCCACTGAAGCACGCCGCGGGCATTGCAGCCTTCGGCATTGGCTACGCCGATGCCGTGCGAGCGGCAGTAGTCGAGGTCTATATGGTCCGTGCCGATAGTCGCAGTGGCGATGAAGCCGACCGATGTGCCGTCGAGCAGTCCCGCATTGCAACGTGTGCGGGTGCGCACGATGAGGGCATCGGCATCTTGTACATCGGCCCGCGAAATGGACTTGCCGTCGAGGTAGACCACCTCGGCAAAAGGCTCGAATACGCCCTTGAGGAAAGGTATGTCCCGGTCTGCAACTATTTTCATAATCCGTACAATTACCGATTGTGCCGCAAATATAAGCCAAAATCGACAAATGTGTGCTTTTGCCTCCATACGTGAGGACCGGCGTGCCGTTCGGGGCGGCAGGAAAGCGCGGCGGGCGGCTGCGATGTCGTTTTTTTTGTCGTTTCCGTGAAAGATGCAGGCCCGGCCGTGCGGGAATATGGAATTGCATGAAAATTTTACTACCTTTGTTGAGTTAAACGTGTATTGACATGGATTTGAGTTTTTTCAACCCCAATGGTGTCGGCGTCGACAACGGTAACTATTTCGGACTGCCGTTTACGCCCGAAGAGGCAGGGCTGGTGATCATATCGGCACCGTGGGACGTTACCTCCTCATACGGGGCGGGATCGTCGTATGCCCCGGACGCCATCATAGAGGCTTCGACGCAGCTCGACCTTTACGATCCGGTTTCGCCGGACGAGTGGCGCAAGGGTATTGCCACAGATGAGATAGACTACTCCATACAGGAGAACTCGCAGCGCCTGCGCTCCGATGCCGAGCGTGTCATCGAGCACCTCGAAGACGGCGGCGATGCTTCGGGCGACTACTTCGTACGCAAGATACGCCGCATAAACGAAGGCAGCGCCGAAATGAACGAAAGTGTCCGCGCACAGGCCGGGAAGTGGCTCTCCAAGGGCAAGATCGTAGCTTTGGTCGGCGGAGACCATTCGACGTCGTACGGTATCATTCATGCCGTGTCGGAGAGGTTCGACGGTGTGGGTATCCTCCATTTCGATGCCCATTGCGACCTGCGCGAATCGTACGAGGGCTTCGACTACTCGCACGCCTCGATCATGTTCAACGTCCTGCGCGACATGCCGGGCGTGTCCAAGATCGTCGAGGTCGGGGTCCGCGATTTCTGCGATGCGGAACTCAATCTCGCCCGCAATTCAGAGCGCGTGGAGATGTTCGACGACAAAACGTTGTCGGATGCGCGTTTCGAGGGCCGCACCTGGGCCTCGATCTGCGAGGAGATTGTCGGCCGCCTGCCGCAGCAGGTCTACATAAGCATGGACATCGACTCACTGTCGATCGAATATTGCCCGCATACGGGAACCCCGGTTGTCGGTGGACTGACGTTCAACGAGGCGGTCTACCTTATGGACAAGGTGGCGAAGTCGGGACGTGAGATCGTCGGCTTCGACGTGGTTGAGGTCGTCCCGCGCATGGACGACAAGATCGACGCCATGGTCGGTGCGCGCATGCTCTACAAAATGTGCGGCATAGCTCTCAAATCATCGAAACGGTAATGTGTGAAATGAAAAGGATACTTCTTTTGATCATGATGGCTGCGGCTTTCTCGTCGTGCCGCAAAGGCGGGGTGCGTCTGGCCGCCGAACCCGATTCGCTGTCGTATGTAATCGGCCTCAATGTGGGAATGAACCTCATGAAGATGGATTCGACCCTCAATGTTGAGGCCGTATGTACGGCCATACGCGACGTCTATGCCGGAACGCAGAAGATGACGCTCGAAGATGCCAAGGTATACTACCTGCGACAGATGAACTATGCCAAGTACGAGAAGTTCAAACTCTACGAGGAGCGCTTCCTCGAGGATCTCGCAAATAGCGACCGTTCGTATGTGCGCAACAAGTCGGGCGTGACATACAGCGTCGAGGTGCTCGGCGATCAGGAGACGCTGGCGACGCGTATCCGCGATACGGTTGTCATGCGCTATCGCCTGACGCGTCAGGACGGATCGCTGGTCTACTCGTCGTATGACAAGGCCGATACCCTGAGGTCGGCTCTGGGCGACCTTGTCGTGGGCCTCCAGGAGGTCATGAAGATCGTAGGACAGGGCGGCCGCGTACATGCATGGATACCTTCGGAGCTTGCATATGGTTCGGGCGGCAACGAGGAACTCGGCATCGCTCCAAACTCCACGCTCTTCTATGAGGTCGAAGTCGTTGACGTAGTGCCCTACCAGCGCAGATAATCGTCATTTTTTCACCGCGTATGCGATTATTTTATATCTTTGCCGAGTGTTAGTAAACGCAAACATCTTAATTAATAACGTATAAATAATGAAAAAGGTAATTTTGTCGGTTGCGGTTGTTCTCGGATCCGCAGCCATTATGTCTTCCTGCGGCAGCAAGGGACTCATTACAAAGGGCGACAGTTCGAAGCTCGATACTTTGTCGTATGCTTTGGGCGCCAATATCGGTAATGGCATGAAGTTCGAACTCCGTGACATTCCGTTCGATCTTCAGCTTATAACCAAAGGTATCGACGAGGCTGCCCTCGGCAAGGCCAAGCAGACTCAGGAGGAGTCGATCGATATCCTGCGTGACTATTTCATGAGCAAGCGCGGCGAGCGTTCGCGTGCGATAGCCAAGCAGCGTGCCGAGGCTGACAGCATACGTCTTGCAGGCGGCGACACCACGAAAGTGGAGTACCCCGCAGCCGATCCCGCCATGTTCGAAACCGAAGAGGAGCGTGCCGAGATCTCGTATGCATTCGGTAACGACATCGGTAACAACGTGAAGAACGGCAATATCCCTGTTCAGCTCTGCTGGCTTGACAAGGGTCTTCTGGACGTTCACGAGGGTAATGCCAAGATGACCGAGGACGAGGTGAACAGATATCTCCAGAACTATTTCATGGTTGTGGTTCCTGCACAGGCTGCCGAGCGTTCGAAGGCATGGCTTGCCAAGATGGAGAAGAAGAGCGGCGTGAAGAAGACAGAGAGCGGCCTGCTTTACAAGCTCGTCGAGGAGGGTGACAGCCTCAAGGCTGTTGACAACCGTGACGTTGTCGTTGTAAAGTACGAAGGCAAGACTTCGGACGGCAAGGTGTTCGATTCGAGCTACGAGCGCGTGAAAGATGTTGAGAAGCGCATCGCCGAGCTGAAGAAGGACAAGGAGAAGACCGAGGAGCAGAAGGCTGAGGCAATGGCCCGTCTCGAGGATCAGCTCAAGAGCATGGAGACCGTAGAGTTCCCGCTCAACCGTGTGATCAAGGGTTGGACCGAGGGTCTGAAACTCGTAGGCAAGGGCGGTAAGATCATTCTTTATATCCCCGCCGAACTCGCATATGGAGCACATGGCGCCGGTCGTGCCATAGGTCCCAACGAGGCTCTGCAGTTCACAGTAGAGGTCGTTGACGTGAAACCTTATGTTGAGCCCAAGGCCGAGGAGGCTGCAGCCGAGACAGCTGAAGGTGCTGAGAAGGCCGAGAGTGCCAAATAGCTAACTTACGACAGATATTTTTGGAGGGCCGCATTCAGATGCGGCCCTCCTTTTTACGTGTTGTTTCGCGACGGTACAAAAAAACGGACAACCTGAATGGTTGTCCGTTAAGGTAGCGGGAGAAGGACTCGAACCTCCGACCTTCGGGTTATGAGCCCGACGAGCTGCCAACTGCTCCATCCCGCGATATATCTTTATTACAGATGTAATTTCTATCGCTTTGCAAGTGCAAAGGTATGAAAAAAAATCGTTTTGTCAAAATTTTTTTGACCGCGGCCAAATATTTTATTGCAATCTGTCGGGTAATGTGTTGTTAATTAGAAGTGTATGCGTAAAAAATAAGGCTGCGGCGGTTATCTCCGCCGCAGCCTGTACGGTTATGGCCGTGCACTATTTTTTCAACTGCTCGATCAGCCAGTTCTCGCGTGCGAGTTCCTGCTCGGTGTAGGTGTAGTGCTTGATGTCGTTGAAGATAAGCAGCTCCCTCTCCTGTGCGGGAATGACGTTGTAGGCGGCCATCGTCGAAGTCGGGCAGCACGTCATGTCGTTATAGCCGAGTGACATGAACGTCGGAACAGTTACTCGCGTGGCGAAGTTGGCGACGTCGTAGTAACGCGTCGTCTCGATGCAGCGGTCGTTTTTGATGCCGTCGTCCGAAGCGTCACGGAAGAGATGCGGCCAACCGCCCCCGCGGCCGTGAAGGTATCCCGTCAGGTCGCTCAGTGCGGGGTAGAAGGCTCCGATGCACTTGACTTTGGGGTTGAGTACCGCCGTGGTGATGGAGAGCGCACCTCCCTGGCTGCCGCCGCATACGGCTATGCGCTCGGCATCGACCGATTCGAGGCTCGCGAGGAAGTCGACGGCGCGTGCGCACCCGAGATATACGCGTTTGTAGTAATACTGGTCGCGGTCATCTATGCGGTAGCGGTTGTAGCCGTAGAGCGCACCGTAGCCCAGGTCGCGGTATACCTGCGCATCGAGATCGACGGGTATGCCGTGAATGCCTATTTCGAGTGTCACCATTCCCTTCTCGGCTGCCGATGTGTAACCCTTGTATCCTCTGACGCCGGCACCCGGAACACGAAGTATTGCGGGGTGCTTGCCTCCGTCGGTCGGGACGCACAGTATGCCGTATATGCGGGCGCCGCGACGGTAGCTCTGGAAACTGATCTTGTAGACATTGATCTTGCCGTTGCAGCGCTCGGGCATGAGGGTTATTACCGGTTCGAGCGGCAGCTTCGAGTTGGCCTCGACCGCCTTGCTCCAGAAGGCGTCGAAATCATCGGGGACGGTAGTCGTGGGCTTGATCTTCTCGGGTTCGAACGCAGCCGTAGCCGTACCTTCGTATGTGTACCCGTTCTCCTTGTAGAAAACGCGGCAGCGCAGGAAGCCGGGCTCCTTCATTGTCCCGATCCTGATCTTGCCCGAGCCGTCTTTCAGCGTGAGCTCTTTCTCGACACTCGCGGGCATCATGTCCTCGGAGATCTCGTATTTTACCTCTGCGTCGGGAACCGGGCAGTTGAATCTCAGGACTGTAACGGTGAACGACGGTTGTTCGCCGCAGTCGTAACGCCAGTCCGCATGGTCCGGAGCCACGATGATCTTCACCGGACGTTCGGCCGGTGCGGCTACCGATGCGGCAGTGCAGCCGACTGTCAGCATCGTCAAAATAAGCAGCAGTTTCTTCATTTTTTCAGGTTGTTTATGTGAAATTTGCCCACAATTTACGAATTTGGCGGCTCAGGAACAATAAAACGGCGGTTTATTTTTATTTTTGCAGATACTATGATCAGACTTTCGCTTGTCATATCTACCTATAACCGTGCCGACCGTCTGCTTGTCGCGCTGCAGTCACTCGTGCATCAGAGTGCCGATGCCACCGAATGGGAGTGCATAGTCGTCGACAACAACTCGACGGACGACACACGGCGTATCTTCGAGGGGTTTGCCTCGTGCTATCCGACGCTCAACCTGCGTATGGTCGCCGAAACGGCACAGGGCCTGTCGCATGCCCGCAACCGCGGTATTGCCGAGAGCACAGGTCATATTGTGGCGATAATCGACGACGATGAACGCGTGAATGACCGTTTTGTCGAGGCTTATGCCGGGTTTTTCGACCGTCACCCCGAGGCCGTTGCGGCCGGCGGTCGTGTGGTGCCCGAATATCCGTCGGGGCGTCCCGGATGGCTGTCGCGCTATACGGAGGTGCCGCTGGCAAATCCGACCGACTGGGGCGACCGCGAGCGTCTGTTCCCGCACGGGCATATACCCGCCGGAGGCAATATGGCTTTCCGTCGCGATACGCTGCTCCGTTACGGAGGGTTCGACACGTCGCTCGGCCGTGTCGCCGGACGCCTTACCGGTGGCGAGGAGAGCGATCTTTTCGAGCGCATGGCGGCTGACGGGATACAGTTCCACTATGTTCCCGATGCCGTGATATGGCACATCATCGGTGCCGAGAAACTTACGGACGACTATTTCTGCCGCCTGTCGTTCAATACTGGAGTGAGCCAACGCCGCCGGGCCGTGCTGCATGACCGTCTGACGGCCCTGTATGTGGGCGAGGTCGCCAAATGGTGCGTAACTGTAGTGTTGGCCGCGTTCTATCTCTTTACGTTGCGGCCGCAGAAAGGACTGAAACTCGTCGAGATGCGTATCGGTATCACACGCGGCATAATGAAAAAGGAGTGAGGATTTGCCTCACTCCTTTTTGTTTTCTTATACACTTTCTCAAAACAGGTACTTTTCGGTCTCGACCTTGTGTACCAACCGCAGGACTTCTTCCCATACATCCTCGCCGAATGTGGTGCCGACCACTTCTATGACCTTGCCTGCCGTGATGGCGCCGATCGTTCCGCACTGGCGCAATGAGAGCCCGCGGCACAAGCCCGCAAGGAATCCGGCGGCATAGAAGTCGCCCGCCCCGGTCGTGTCTACGCGTTTGGCCGCCGCCATGATACCGACGTGCAGCACTTCGCTGCCGTTCTTGATGAGCGCGCCGCGCGTACCGATCTTGATAACGGCCAGTTCGCACATGTCCGATATGGCCTGCAGGGCATTCACCGGCTCGTGTTCCCCTGTAAATGCGATGGCTTCGTCTTCGTTGGCGAAAAGAATGTCCACAGACTCGGCCACAAGCGAGCGCAGGAAATCGAGATTCTCCTCGACAACGTTGAAACTTGCAAGGTCTATGGCGATCTTCAGCCCGCACTGACGTGCCGTGTCAATCGTCTGACGCAGGAGCTCATGGTTCTGGACGAGATAGCCTTCGACATAAAGGCAGTCGTATCCGTCGAATATTGCCGGCGAAATCTCCTTTGCCTCGAGCTCCAGTGCCGCTCCGAGATGTGTGATCATCGTACGCTCGCCGTCGGGCGAGATGAGCGACACACACTTGCCGGAACGTTCCTTGCCACGGAATATGAACGGCTCGACCCCGAGGTTTTCAAGCGCCTGTACGAAGAAATCCCCTGTCGTATCGGTGCCGACCTTGCCTATGAAGCCTACCTTGCAGCCTATACGTGCCATTGCGCGTATGGTGTTGCCGGCAGATCCGCCGAGCGAGAGCGAGTAGGGCAGTCCGGCTACCGATTTCGAAATGGCTGTCTGCAGTTTCGCGTCGACCAGGCTCATCGACCCCTTGGGCAGGTGGTATCGCCCCAGCACAGCGTCGCTGCGCAGGTTCACAAGCATGTCTGTCAGGGCATTGCCTATTCCTATGACGTTCTTCATTGTCTGTTTGAGCGGGAAGTGGTTATATGGATAGAATCTTTACGAGTTCGATGCTGTCGCGGTCGACATGCTTCTCGCGGCTGATAGCCTTGGCGAACGGAACGTAGACCATGGTGCCGTTCTGTATGCCGATCATCACGTTGCGCTGTCCCTCGAGCAGGGCCTTGATGGCTGCGGCTCCCATTCTCGATGCGAGGATACGGTCGGTAGCGGTAGGCGAGCCTCCGCGCTGTATGTGTCCGAGGATCGTTACGCGTGCGTCGTACTGCGGGTATTCACGCTTGATACGCTCGGCAAGACCCATGGCACCGCCCGTCTGCTTGTTCTCGGCAACCAGGACGATGGCCGAACTCTTGCTCTTGCGGAATCCGTGGTCGATGAGTTGGCTCAACTGGTCAACCTCGGTCTCCATTTCGGGTATTATCGCCGCTTCGGCTCCCGATGCTATCGCGCCGTTCAGCGCCAGATAACCGGCCGTGTTGCCCATAACCTCAACAAAGAAGAGACGTTCGTGGCTGGTGGCCGTGTCGCGCAGTTTGTCGACTGCCTCGACTATGGTGTTCAGCGCCGTATCGTAACCTATCGTCGAGTCTGTGCCGCTCAGGTCGTTGTCGATCGTGCCGGGCATGCCGACTATGGGTATGTCGAACTCGCGGGCGAAGATCTGTGCTCCCGTAAGCGAGCCGTCGCCGCCGATCACGACAAGGGCATCTATGCCGTTGGCCTTCATGTTCTCGTAGGCGAGCTTGCGGCCCTCGGGCGTGGTGAACTCCTTGCTGCGGGCGGTCTTGAGTATGGTGCCGCCCTTCTGTATGATGTTGCTGACGCTTTGCGACTTGAAGTCGATTATTTCGTTGGTTATCAATCCGTGATAACCGCGCATGATTCCCTTGACGGTAAGTCCGTTGTATATGGCCGTACGTGTTACGGCACGGATTGCCGCATTCATTCCCGGGGCGTCACCGCCCGAAGTGAGAATACCTATGCATTTGATATCTCCCATATCCGTTGAAGTTTTAACCGATCAAAGATAGTAAAACTTTTTGGGAAAAAATACACAAATTCGGGGCCGCCGTCCATGCCGTCAGCCCCGAAAAGTCGCATTTCTCTGTGATGGTGTCCGGTGTCAGTCCCGGTCGATACTCTTGGACGTGTTTTTCTTCTCGATAGTCATCTGTACCGTGCTGTTTTTGCCGTCCGGTACGCGGATCTGCACGGAGGCTCCTGTCTGCTCCGTTCCCGAGATCTCGATGAGCGAATCGACAATGGCATTCGCTTCTTCGATCTCCTCCATCGCGTCGTCGATGTTCTGATCGAGCGACTCGACCCTGTCTTCGATATTCTGTGCGGTGCTGATGGCTGCAATGGGCACGGAGATGAGCGTCACGATCCACAGCAGGAAGAGTACAAGCATCGTGGTGCGCCCCGGTTTTTTGCTGATCAGTAGGCATATGAGTATGTAGAGCAGCAATACGGCCGGTATGAGTATCGCAGCGATTCCGAGTATCGGGACAAGCGTCTCGCCGAGGGCCGTGAGACCTCCCAGGTTGCCGAGGTTGCCGATCCCGCCAAGATTGCCGTCCAGCCCCACGACGAACATGCCTACAACCAGTGCGCATACGAAGAGCGTAAGGCAGAAGATTATGATGCCGGCCAGTATTTTCAGCAGTATGAGGAGTATCTTGCCGAAGACCGTGACTGTTTCGGCAACTACGGGGCGCGCCTTGCTGTCGACGTCGTTGGACGCAGATGCGGTTTCGCGTATCGACTCAACAGTGATCTTTTCGCCCGTCATTTCGAGCTTCTGGCGCGGGGTGCGTGCCGCCGGCACCGAGAACCACATTACGAAGTAGCTGAGTATAACCACCGCAAAGATGTTTCCTCCGAGTGTCGAGGCCCAGTCCATGAACGGAACCCACGACAGGAACATCAGCAGCAGCGGCGAGAACATCAGAAGCCTTACCCATACCGGATCGATGTCGTAGTACCGTGCTATGCCGGCGCATACGCCGCCCAGGCGGGCGTTTTCCATGTCGCGGTAGAGGCGGCGCGGTATGCGCGGTTCCCTGTTTCTGTTTTTGGTGTCGTCGGTATCGCTCTCCTCGCTTATGGCCTCGGCCGAACCGAGCTGGGCGATGATGTTGTCGATGAGCGGTTTCTCGACAATCTTGTTGTTGTCCTGCGTCGTGAGGATAAGTTCGGCGATACGGGCCTCGATGTCGGCGATGATTTCGTCACCGTCCTTATCGTCACGGTATGACTTCTTAAGCGTCTCGATGTATTCATGCAGCGTGGTGTACGCGTCGGCCTCCATCGTGAAGGCAATGCTCGATATGCTGCACTTTTTGACTTCGTTCATATTTGCGGGTATTTGTAAGCTCTGTTACTTAATTTTGTTATATATGGAGCTGGCTCCGGTCGTAGATTTGTTGACAAGTTCACAGTCTCCCGTATAGGTTATTTTCGAAGCGCCGCTGGCCTCTGCCTTCAGGCTTGACGTGCAGTTGACCGATGCTATCGAGGCTCCCGAGCACTCGACCGTGCACTTCTCCGTTACGAGATCCTCCGCATCGAGTGACGATGCGCCCGATGATTCATACGAGGCATTTTGGGCTTTGCCCTTTAACGTCGCTTTGGAAGCTCCGCTCACCTCTCCGTACACGTCTCCTGCGGTCACGTCAGCAGTAAGTTTAGATGCTCCGGAGCAGTAGAGCTCGACTTCGTCGGCCGTTGCCGTGATGTTGACGTTTGAAGAGCCTGAAGTTTTTGTCTGGAATTTGTCTGCCTTGACATTCACCTTCAGCACCGATGCTCCATGTGCCGAAGCCTTGAACTCTTGGGTCTCGATCCGGGGAATGACCGTAACGCTGCTTGCACCCGAGACCTCTATGTCGTTTATCTTGCCGTTGTATGGCATTCTGACATATATGTTCGCAGAGCCGTTCCGTAATGTTATATCGTCGCTCAGGTTGGCTCTGAAGACTCCATCGTGTACCTCCATCTCGACGTAGGGCATTATGTTTTCATCAGCCGTGACGGTGATGTCGCCCGTGGTGCGCTCTTCGACGATCAGAATGATGTTTCTCGAAACCTTTATCTGTGAAAACTTCATTGCACTGGTGCGGGTTTCGGTAATCTTTTTGCCGTTGGCCTTGAGTTTTTTGCTGAACCAGCCCTCTGCTGCATAACTATCTGTCGAGAAGAGAGCCATGGCGGCTGCCAATCCCAGGATTATTATTTTTTTCATGGTCGTATGTCTTTAATCGTTATGGCGTATTTTCTTGATCTGTTCGACGAGCTCGTCCCATGTCTCGTCGAGCATCTTCAGGTGTTCGCGACCCTTTTCGGTCAACATGTAGTATTTGCGCGGGGGGCCTTGCGGCGACTCTTCCCAGCGGTATGTCAGCAAACCTGCATTTTTCTGTCGTGTCAGTATCGGGTAGAGCGTACCTTCAACGACGATCATCTGCGCCTGCTTCAGCTCCGCAATGATCTTCGGAGCATATGAGTCCTCGCGCGAAATGATGGCGAGTATGCAGTACTCCAGAATCCCTTTGCGCATCTGCGCTTTTACATTCTCTTCGTTCATAGTTATTTCGTTTGTTTCGTTGTCATTGGTGCTTCGGGTATTACGATCCACAGAATGACGTATACCCATATCGACAGACCTCCAAGCAGTATCAGCAGCAGGGTGGCAAGTCGCAGAAGTTGTACGTCGAGACCGAGATATTCGGCCAGGCCGCCGCATACACCCGCAAATACTCGGTCGTTGCGCGATCTTACAAGACGGTGTTCCGCCGTGCTTTGTTCCTTTGCGTCGCTATCGTCAACCTTGCACTGCGTCTCGCCGAAGTCTTCCGGCGTGCCGAGTTGTGCCATGGCTGCCCGTACATCGCTCAGGGAGATGACCATGATGGCTGACGGCTTCTTCTCGCGGAAAAGTTCCGCAAGGCGTGATTCCACGTCGGCCATTGTCTCGTTGTCGTCGGCCGAGATATGCTCCCTTACCTCCTTGAGATAGGTTGACAATACCTCGTAGGCGTCCTTGTCGAGTGTGAAGGCTTGTGAGGCTATGCTCACGTTTACAGTCTCTTTCATTGCAGTAGAGGTTGTTTTATGTTGTTTTAAATATTATTCCAATGCAAATATATAAACTATTTTAATACTATGCAA
>DXGW01000164.1 GCA_019113665.1 Candidatus Alistipes excrementipullorum | reverse complement strand
CATGAACGGACTGACATAATGGCAGTCCGAAGTGCGTATGGGACGGGTGGCACACTGTTTGATTGATTATCGGCCAAAAGCAAACAACATAAAAACACGATAATATGAAAAGTGGAAAAATCGGGGTAACGACCGAAAACATCTTCCCCGTCATCAAAAAGTTCCTTTACTCGGATCACGAGATATTCCTTCGTGAGTTGGTGTCGAATGCAGTGGACGCTACGCAGAAACTCAAGACTCTTTCGTCGACCGGCACGGTCAAGGGTGAATTGGGCGACCTTACGATTCATGTTGCAGTGGACAGCGCAGCCCGTACGTTGACGGTTACCGACCGCGGTATCGGTATGACCGCCGAGGAGGTGGACAAGTATATCAACCAGATCGCATTCTCGAGTGCCGAGGAGTTTCTCGACAAATACAAGAACCAGGCTATAATAGGCCACTTCGGATTGGGCTTCTACTCGTCGTTCATGGTGGCCGACAAGGTGGAGATATTCACGCAGTCCTATCAGGAAGGAGCCAAGGCTGTACGTTGGAGCTGCAACGGTTCTCCGGAATTCGAGATGGAAGAACTTGATGCCGCACGTGACCGCGGAACGTCGATAGTCCTTCACATTGCCGACGACTGCCTTGACTATACCGAGACTTCGACCGTAGAGGCGCTGTTGAAGAAGTATTGCCGTTTCCTGCCCGTACCCATTGCCTTCGGCAAGGTCAAGGAGTGGAAGGACGGCAAGTATGTCGATACCGACAAGGACAACATCATCAACGATACCGATCCTCTGTGGACGCGCAAGCCTACCGACATAACCGAGGAGCAGTACAAGGAGTTCTACCGCGAACTTTATCCGTTGAGCGATGATCCGTTGTTCTACATACATCTGAACATCGATTACCCGTTCCATCTGACCGGTATTCTCTACTTCCCGAAGATCCACAACAACTTCGAGATACAGAAGAACAAGATACAGCTCTACTCCAACCAGGTCTACGTGACCGACCAGGTGGAGGGTATCGTCCCCGAATACCTGACGCTGCTGCACGGTGTGATCGACTCGCCGGACATACCGCTCAACGTGTCGCGTAGCTATCTCCAGAGCGACTCCAACGTCAAGAAGATTTCGAGCTACATCACCCGCAAGGTTGCCGACCGCCTGCACGAGCTCTTCACGACGATGCGTGCCGAGTACGAGTCCAAGTGGGACGACCTGAAGATCTTCATACAGTACGGTATCCTGACTGACGAGAAATTTGCCGAGAAGGCACAGGAGTTCATGCTGTGGAAGAACGTCGACGGCAAGTATTTCACCGCAGCCGAATATACCGAACTGGTCAAGGCCAACCAGACCGACAAAAACGGCAACATAATCTTCCTCTATGTGGACGATCCCGTAGAGAAGCACTCGTTCCTCGAAACGGCCAAGGCCAAAGGGTATGATGTCCTGGTGCTCAACGGCCAGCTCGACAACCACTATATCAACTGGTACGAGTCCAAGAACCAGAATGTGCGGTTCGTGCGTGTCGACAGCGATGTGATCGAAAAGCTCATTCAGAAGGAGGACGCGATGAAGATGTCGCTGACTGAGGCACAGCAGGAGATCATGCGCCCCGTATTCGAGAGCCAGCTGCCGACGGACGAGAAGATACATTACAGCATCTCGTTCGAGGCGATGTCGCCCGACGAAGCCCCGATCGTGATTACGCAGAACGAATTCATGCGCCGTATGAAGGAGATGTCGGCCATGGGAGGCGGCGGCATGAGCCAGTTCTACGGTCAGATGCCCGACAACTTCACCATAGCCGTAAACGGCAACCACCCGATAGTGATAGACCTGCTTGGTGACGTCGAGAAGGCCTACGGTGACAAACTGAAGAGCATCACCAAGAAGATCGACGCTGCGGTCGGCGAAGAGAAACGCTTCGAGGAGACGGTCAAGGACAAGAAGGAGTCGGACCTTACCGACGAGGAGAAGAATATGCGCGAGGAGCTGTCGAAGAAGGTTGTCACACTGCGTGACGAGCGTAATGCACGGCTCAGGGAGATAGGCGGACAGAACAATCTCGTACGCCAGATAATCGACCTTGCATTGCTGTCGAACGGTATGCTCAAGGGTAAGAACCTGTCGGACTTCATTCAGCGCTCGATTACGCTTATCGAAGGCGAGAAGGGCGAGAAGAAATAGCCGTGTATCACATGTATGAAAAAGAGGGAGATTGCTTATGCAACCTCCCTCTTTTTTTGTCGCTTTGCATTAGAGCAGAGCGTCGATCTTTGCCTTCAGGGCGTCCTTCGAGATGGCACCGACGTGCTTGTCGACAACCTCGCCGTTCTTGAGGAATATCAGCGTCGGGATATTGCGGATTTTGTAGTCGGCAACGATGTCGTCGTTCGAATCGACGTCGCACTTTACTATAACGGCCTTGCCGTTATATTCCGATGCCAGCTCCTCCACAATGGGGGCTACCATACGGCAGGGTCCGCACCATTCGGCCCAGAAGTCGATGACTACGGGCTGTGACGAAGATATGATGCTCTGGTAATTCTCTTTTGTAAGTTGTAATGCCATAGCTTTGATTTTAGTTTGTTGTTGATTTATGATACTTTGTATTTCAAGTCGTTTTCATCGAGAAAATCGGTGAGTTCGCTGTCTATGCTGACATGATACTTGCGTGAGTACATGTTCAGCGAAACCTGCTCTTCGCTGTCATAGAGGTTGATATACAGCACGGCCTTGCCCTTGGACTTGTGCACGATCTCTCCCAGACGCGTGATCAACGGCTCCTTGACGTCGGATATGGGCAGGGTGATGTGTATCTCCTTGATCGAGTCCTTCATCTCGGAGAGTTGTGTCATGGACGTGATCTTGTACTCAAGCGCCGGCGGATTGCTGTACGGGCGCTGTTGAACTTTTCCACGTATGAACAGGAAGTAATCGGGGTAGATATATTGGCGGAAAGTCTCGTAGTCCTTGCTGTACAACAGGAACTCGTGCGAGCCGTTGTAATCCTCGAGTTTGAACTTTCCGAACGGGCGTCCGTCCTTTGTCGTCATGTTCTGGACGCTGACGACTATGCCGGCAACTGCAACCTCCTGGCCGCTCAGGCGGTCGAGATTGTCAAGGTCCGAGACGTTGTACTTGCACATGTTGCCGATTATGATGCGGTAGTCGTCGAGTGGGTGCGACGAGAGGTACAAGCCTATCATCTCACGCTCCTTGTTGAGCACCTGCAACTGGTTCCAGTCGGCACATACGGGGGTTGTCGGCGGCTGAATGTCGGCGCTGCCCGTATCCCCGCCGAACAGGCTCTGCTGGGCATTCTGACGCTCATTCTGGACATGTTGACCGTAACGCATCAGTTGTTCGATGAATGTGGTCTCACCGTCGCCGCGGCTGTCGCTTGCAAAGAACTTGCTGCGGTGGAAGTCTATGATCGAGTCGAATCCGCCGGAATAGGCGATATTTTCGAGACATTTTCGGTTTACAACGGCGAAATTCACGCGCTCCATCAGATCGTATATGTTCTTGAACTTGCCGTTTTTCCTGCGTTCGTCGATGATCGACTGCACGGCCGCCTCGCCGACGCCCTTAATGGCCGCAAGTCCGAAACGGACGTCTCCCGCCTCGTTGGACGAGAAGTTCTTCATCGACTCGTTTATGTCGGGACCGAGCACCTTTATACCCATGTGCTTGCACTCGGTCATGTAGGTCGTTATCTGCTTTATGTCCGTAAGGTTGCGGCTCAGCAGGGCAGCCATGTACTCCGAAGGGTAGTTGGCCTTGAGGTAGGCAGTCTGGTAGGCAACCCACGAATAGCACGTGGCGTGTGATTTGTTGAACGCGTACGAAGCGAATTTCTCCCAGTCGGCCCATATCTTTTCGAGAACCTTGGGATCGTGTCCGTTGGCCGTGCCTCCGTTTATGAACAGAGGTTTCAGCTCGTCCAGCTTCGACTTGATCTTCTTTCCCATCGCCTTGCGCAGCGTATCGGACTGTCCGCGCGTGAAGTTGGCCAGCAGGCGCGACAGAAGCATGACCTGCTCCTGATATACCGTCACACCGTAAGTATCCTTCAGGTACTTCTCCATGATCGGTATGTCGTACACAATCGGGCTTTTACCATGCTTGCGCTTGATGAAGTCGGGTATGTAGTCCATAGGGCCCGGACGGTAGAGCGCGTTCATGGCTATCAGGTCCTCGAATACCGTTGGCTTGAGTTCGCGCAGGTATTTCTGCATTCCTCCGGACTCGAACTGGAACGTCCCCACGGTACGGCCGTCGCTATAGAGCTTGTATGTCGCCGGGTCGTCAATAGGTATGCTGTCGATATCGACTTCGATACCTTTGGTGTTCTTTATGTTCTCTACGGCGTCCTTGATGATGGAGAGGGTCTTGAGACCGAGGAAGTCCATCTTGATAAGTCCCGTATCCTCGATGACTGAGCCTTCATACTGTGTAACCAGCATCTTCTGGCCCGTCTCCTTGTCGTCGGCCGTGCTGACCGGGACCCAATCGGTGATGTCGTCACGGCATATGATCGTACCGCAGGCATGCACACCCGTGTTACGCACGTTGCCTTCGAGCATTTTGGCGTAACGTATCGTGTCGCGGAGTATCGGGTCGTTGGACTCTTCCGCGGCCTTGAGCTCGGGGACATACTCTATGGCATTGGGCAGATTCAGCTTCTTGTCTGGAATCTTGTCGGGAACAAGCTTGCAGAGCCTGTCCGATTCCGCCAAAGGAAGTTTTTGCACGCGTGCGACGTCCTTGATGGCGAGTTTCGTGGCCATCGTGCCATAGGTTATGATATGCGCAACCTTCTCCTTGCCGTATTTTTCCGTAACCCAGTTCAATACGCGCCCGCGGCCGTCATCATCGAAGTCGATGTCGATATCCGGCAGCGATATACGGTCGGGATTGAGGAAACGCTCGAACAGAAGGTCGTATGCTATCGGGTCGATCTGCGTGATGCCCAGACAGTAGGCCACGGCCGAACCGGCAGCCGATCCACGTCCCGGACCGACCGAAACGTCGAGCTCTTCGCGGGCGGCGCGTATGAAATCCTGCACAATGAGGAAGTATCCGGGGAAACCCAGGTCTTCATCACATGCAACTCGAACTTGAGACGTTCGGCCACTTCCGGCGACAACGGCGATCCGTATCGTCTGGCGGCTCCGTCCATCGTAAGTTTGGTAAGATAGTCCGCCTCGAGCTTGATACGGTAAAGTTTGTCATAGCCGCCGAGCTTGTCGATCTTCTTCCTGGCTTCAGCTTCGCTTACGACCACGTTGCCGTTCTCATCGCGCGTAAACTCATTGAAAAGATCCTCTTCGGTGTATTTGGCCCTGTACTCCTGCTCGGTACCGAACTCTTCGGGTATTGCGAAGGTCGGCATGATAGGGGCGTGGTCTATCGAGTATGACTCTACCTGATTGCAAATGTCGACCGTGTTGGTCATGGCTTCGGGCGTGTCCCCGAAGATTGCCTCCATTTCGGCGCGTGTCTTCAGCCACTCCTGCTTCGAGTAGAGCATGCGTTTGGGGTCGTCGAGATCCTTGCCGGTCGAGAGACATATCAGACGGTCGTGTGCTTCGGCATTGTCCTCGTTGACGAAGTGGACGTCGTTCGTGCATACAAGACGTACACCGTGCTTTACTGCGAATTCCTTGAGGTGCTTGTTTACCTCCAACTGCATGGGGTAGGCCTCATGGTTGGCCCGCTCGACTGTCGCCTTGTGCAGCTGCAGTTCGAGATAGTAATCCTCGCCGAACAGGTTTTTGTGCCACAGGATAGCCTCCTCGGCCTTGGCCATGTCTCCGGCCGTGATGGCACGCGGGACCTCGCCGGCAAGGCAGGCCGAACAGCAGATCAACCCTTCGTGGTATTTCTCTATCTCTGTGCGGTCGGTACGCGGACGCATGTAGAAACCCTCGGTCCATGCCTTCGATACTATCTTGATCAGGTTGTGGTATCCTTTTAGGTTCTTGGCGAGAAGTATGAGGTGATAACCGCTCTGGTCGGGTTTTCCCTCCTTGTCCTGCAGCCTGCGGCGGGCGACATACACCTCGCACCCTATAATGGCCTTGAAATCTTCTTTGGGAACAGCGTCGAGGTCCTTGCGCAACTTGTCGAGAGTAGCTCGCTGTTCGTCCGAGCCGCCGTTTCCTGCAATAGCCTGCTCCGTTTCGGCAATCTGCGCTTCCAGCTGCTTGATCTTGTCACGGCGCGCACCGTTCTTTTTCTTCACGTAATTATAGAACTCCTTTATACCGAACATGTTGCCATGGTCGGTAATGGCGATACCCTTCATGCCGTCGGCTATGGCCTTGTCCACAAGATTGGATATGCTGGCCTGTCCGTCGAGGATCGAGTATTGTGAGTGTACGTGAAGATGTACGAAATCGAGCATCTGGATTCCTTTTAAATTAAACTATGCAAATATACGGAATATTGTATGAAAATTCCCGGCCGTGGTGTTGCATTTTATCAA
>DXGW01000163.1 GCA_019113665.1 Candidatus Alistipes excrementipullorum | reverse complement strand
AGAACGAGCCTATACCCAATTTCGCGTCACTCTTCTCGATTGTCCAGTCCCACTTGAACGTAGGCGACCGTGAGGTTCACTTCGAATTCGGGCGTTCGATTGTCGGCGAGTGCGGTGAACTCATAACCCGCGTCCTGTTCAACAAGACGACTGCAACGGGCCGCAAACTGCTGATCGTGGACGCAAGCATGACGGAACTCGTGCGTCCGGCCATGTACGGGTCGTACCATAATATCGAAAACATCACCTCGGAGGAGGAGACAAGGGAGAAATATACGGTCGTGGGTACGGCCTGCGAGTCCACCGACGTGTTCGATGAGAACGTGGGCCTGCGCAAGAGCCGCCGCGGCGATCTGCTCACCATAAAGTCGGCCGGCGCATACGGCATGTCGATGGCCTCGCGCTACAACCTCCACGATCTCCCGGTTGCCGTCTACAGCGATAAACTGTAACCAAGATGTGGCTTGCGCTCGCATTCGTGTCGGCCGCACTGCTCGGCTTCTATGACGTTGCCAAGAAAAAGGCCCTCGCCGACAATGCCGTACCTCCGGTATTGCTGTTGAACACGCTCTTTTCGGCGTTGCTGTTCAGTCCCTTCATAATCTCCGCCGAAGGAGGCTTCGGGTGGTTCGAGGGCACGGTTTTCGACATGCCGGTAGGTGACGCCGAAGCTCATGCACTGGTTGCGATAAAGTCGTCCATAGTACTGGTATCGTGGATATTCGGATATTACGGCATAAAGCATCTGCCAATAACGATTGTAGGCCCGATCAATGCCACGCGGCCCGTGCTGACGCTTGTGGGCGCAATGCTCATATTCGGCGAGCAGCTCAATGCCTACCAATGGATCGGTGTATTGCTTGCCGTCATTTCACTCTTCCTGCTGAGCCGTGCAGGCAAAAGCGAAGGACTTGATTTCACGCATAATGTATGGATACTCTTCGTCGCTGCCGCCGCAGTTACGGGAGCCGCCAGCGGCCTGTATGACAAGTTCATAATGAGAAGCCTCGACCCGGTTTTCGTACAGAGCTGGTACACGCTTTACCAGTTTGTCATGATGGGACTGTTTGTCGTGCTTGTATGGCTGCCCAAACACAGACATGAAAAGAGTTTCCATTGGTCGTGGGCCATTCCCTGCATCTCGATATTCCTCTCGTGTGCGGATTTCGCCTACCTTTCGGCCCTCAGCGAAGACGGCGCCATGATCTCCATCGTTTCGATGGTACGGCGCAGTTCGGTGATAGTCTCCTTTACGTGCGGGGCCCTGCTGTTCCATGAGAAAAATCTCCGCAGCAAGGCCCTCGACCTGGTGTTCATACTCGTGGGTATGATATTCCTCTATCTCGGCTCGCGTTAGACGAGCTTCTCCAACTGATCTATCGTTTTGCGAATCTCCACATCGCTCGGCGAGTAATCCTTCAGTGAACCTGCGAGGTACTGCTCGTATGCGTACAGGTCTATCACGCCGTGACCCGAAAGGTTGAATAGTATGGTCTTCTCCTCGCCGGCTTCCTTGGCCTTCAACGCTTCGCGTATGGCTACGGCTATGGCGTGGGTCGACTCCGGCGCCGGGATTATGCCTTCGGCCTTGGCGAATACGAGGCCTGCGGCAAGGGTCTCGTTCTGCCCTACCGACTGTGCTTCTATGAGATTGTCCTTGAGCAACTGGCTGACGATCGAACCCGCACCGTGGTAACGCAGACCGCCGGCGTGTATGTTCGAAGGCTGGAAGTTGTGCCCCAGCGTATACATCGGTATAAGCGGTGTATAGCCGGCCACGTCGCCGAAGTCATACTGGAATTCACCCCGGGTGAGTTTGGGGCAGCTTGCCGGTTCGACAGCTATGACCCTTGTCTTTTTGCCTTCGGTCAGGTTCTTGCGCAGGAACGGGAACCCGATTCCGGCAAAATTGCTGCCGCCTCCGAAACAACCTATGACCATGTCGGGCTCGGCATCGGCCATCTCCATCTGCAGGATAGCCTCCTCTCCTATTATTGTCTGGTGCAGCAGCACATGGTTCAGGACGCTGCCGAGGCAATAACGGGTGTCTTCGGGGCGCTGCAATGCCATCTCGACGGCTTCGGAGATGGCCAGGCCGAGGCTGCCGGAACAGTTCGGGTCGCGTTCGAGCGCGGCACGTCCCGAAGCCGTCAGTGTCGTCGGCGACGAGAGGCATTCCGCTCCCCATGCGTTCATCATCAGGCGGCGATAAGGCTTCTGCTCGTAGCTGACCTTGACCATGAAGACCTGCACGTCGAGCCCGAAATGGCGTCCCGCAAAGGCAATGGCCGAACCCCACTGGCCAGCACCCGTTTCAGTAGTGATGTGCTTGATCCCCTGTTTGTAGTTGTAGTATGCCTGCGGTACGGCGGTATTGGGCTTGTGCGAGCCGGCCGGCGACACGCTCTCGTTCTTGAAGAATATCCTGGCAGGCGTATCGAGAGCCTTTTCGAGCCCATAGGCGCGTACCAGCGGGGCGGGACGCCAGATACGGTATATCTCCTGCACCTCTTCGGGTATGTCTATGTAACGTTCGGTGGACATCTCCTGACGGATCAGTTCATCGGCAAAGATTGCCTGCATCTGTTCGAAAGTTACCGGTTTCTTGGTTGCAGGGTGCAATGGCGGCAGCGGTTTGTTGGGCATGTCGGCCACGATGTTGTACCATTGCTTGGGCATCTGGCTCTCGGGGAGCTCGAATTTCTTTGTTTTCATAAATCTGAAACGGGT